>CBRGOK010000656.1:0-2443 GCA_967798035.1 uncultured bacterium | reverse complement strand
GTCGAGATCATCGAGCAGCTCCAGTCGATGGTCGAGGCGGGGGAGCGGGTCGACGGCGGACCCCGGCCGGGGCGCACAACCCCCCGCGACCACCAAGCGCACGAGGGCACCCCCGCTCCCGGCCCCGAGGGAGATCGCCCCCCCCGCCGCAGCCGCCGCGGCGGCCGCCCCGGCGCCCGTTTCCCCCGCCCCGCAGGCCCCTGAAGTACGCACGGACAACGGGGGGCGTCCGGGCCCCGACGCGGAGGGTGGAGAGGCGGCGTCCCGCCCCCATCGCGGGGGCCGCGGGAACCTCTCCGAGGAGGAGCGGGAGAAGATGCGCCAGCGTTTCGAGGCGATGACCCCGGAGGAACGGGAGGCGTTTCGCCAGCGGCGCGGGGGCGAGACGCGGGGAGGAGGGGGGACGCCCCAGCGCGCCGAGGATGGAGGCTCCTCGCCGCGACGCTGACGAGCGCTCCCTCGCAGGCCCCGCCTCCCCGCCGAACCCCGTGCCCCGCCCGATCGTCGAGTTCCGCGACGTCGTCCGCACCTACGCGATGGAGGGGGAGACCGTCTACGCCCTCCGCGGCGTGTCCTTCACGGTCGAGGAGGGGGACTTCTTCGCCGTGACGGGCGCGTCGGGCTCGGGGAAGAGCACGCTCCTCAACGTGCTCGGGTGTCTCGACCGGCCGACCTCGGGGGAGTACCTCCTCGGCGGGCGCGACGTCGCGCGCCTCTCCGACGACGAACTCTCCGCGATCCGGGCCGACGACATCGGATTCGTCTTCCAGTCCTTCAATCTCCTCCCCCAGCTCTCCGTCCTCGACAACATCGAGGTCCCCCTCTTCTACCAGGGGATCCCGCCCGCCGAGGCGCGCCGCCGCAGCCGCGAGTACGCGGTCCGCGTGGGTCTCGGCGACCGGCTCGGCCACCGCCCCTCCCAGCTCTCCGGGGGACAGCAGCAGCGCGTCGCGATCGCCCGGGCGCTCGTGAACGATCCCCTGGTCGTCCTGGCGGACGAGCCGACGGGGAACCTCGACTCGACCTCCGGCGCCGAGGTGCTCCGGATCTTCGACGAGCTCCACAAGGCCGGGCGCACGGTCCTCCTCGTCACGCACGACGAGGCGGTCGCCGCCCACGCGAGCAAGCGCCTCGTCCTCGGCGACGGGAAGGTCCTCCGGATCGAGGGGAGGAACGGTGCATAGGATCCTGCGGACGGTCCGGCTCGGGCTGGGCAACCTGCTCCTCCATCCGCTTCGCTCGACGCTGACCGTCCTCGGGATCTTCTGCGGAGTCGCCTCCGTCATCGTCATGCTCGCCTTCGGGGAGGGGACCTCCTTCACGGCGCAGCAGCGGATCCGCGCGCTCGGCAGCACGAACGTGATCGTGAGGAGCCAGAAACCCCCCGACAATCCGCGGGCGGGGGGGAGCCGCTCCTTCGTCGTCGAGTACGGCCTCACCTACCTCGACGCCGACCGGATCCGGGAGTCGTTCCCGAACGCCCGCGTCCTCGTCCCGATCCGCGAGATCCTCGACGACGTCTGGTCCGAGGACCGGCGGACGAAGGGGGTCATCGTCGGGACCGTCCCCTGGTTCCTCGAGGTGGCCAACCAGAGGGTCGCGCGCGGCCGGTTCCTCACCCCGATCGAGATGGAGCGGCACGAGAACGCCTGCGTCATCGGGCCGCGCGTCGCCGCCGACCTCTTCCCCTACCAGGATCCCCTCGGCCGGACCGTGAGGGCGAAGAGCCTCTACTTCCGCGTCGTCGGCATCATGGAGGAGGGGGGGGACCGGGAGATCGAGGGGGTGAAGATCGCGGGGGGGGAGAGCGCGGTCTACATCCCCGTCACGACGGCCCGCTCCTGGTTCGGGGAGACCCTCGTGAAGATCTCCTCCGGGAGCCGCGAGATGGAGAAGGTCGAGCTCCACGAGATCGACGTCCAGGTCGCCTCGGTCGAGGACGTCCTGCCGACGAAGAAGGCGATCGAGGAGATGCTGCGCCGGACCCACCCGAGGGGGGACTGGCTCGTCAAGGCTCCCCTGAACCTCCTGCGCGCCGCCGAGCAGACGAAGCGGGAGTTCAACCGGCTCCTCGGCTCCGTCGCGGCGGTGTCCCTCCTCGTCGGCGGGATCGGGATCATGAACATCATGCTCGCCTCCGTGACGGAGCGGACGCGCGAGATCGGGATCCGCCGCGCCCTGGGCGCGCGCCGGCGCGACATCACGCTCCAGTTCCTCGTCGAGTGCGTCGTCCTCGCGGCGACCGGCGGCGTGCTCGGGATGCTCGTCGGGATCGGGGGCCCGCTCGTCTACGAGGCGCTGACGAAGACGATCCTCATCGTGACCCCCGGCTCCGTCTTCATGGCCTTCTCGATCTCCGTCCTCGTCGGGATCGCCTTCGGCGTCTACCCGGCGCAGCGCGCGGCGCGGATGGACCCGATCGAGGCCCTCCGGCACGAGTAGC
>CBRGOK010000655.1:0-2445 GCA_967798035.1 uncultured bacterium | reverse complement strand
GACGCGCACGAGTTCAGTAGATCAGAACGCCGCCCGCGCGGCGAAGGTCGAGGATCCGCTCGCGGCGCCGCTCCCGGCGCAGGTCCTCTTCGACCTCCCCGCGCACGGAATTGAAGTCCGGATGGCGCGCCGTCCGGCGGTCGAGGATCCGCAGGACGTGATAGCCGCGCTCCGACTCGACGGGCCCGAGGATCTGCCCCGGGTGCCCCGCGAACGCCGCCCTCGCGACCTCCTCGGGAACCCTCCCCGTGCGCGGGAAGAAGCCGAGGTCCCCTCCGCGCTCGAGGGTGGCGGGATCCTCGGAGAGGGTGCGAGCGAGCTCGGCGAAGTCCTCCCCGGCGTCGGCGCGCCGCTTCGCCTCCTCGGCCCGGCGCTTCGCCTCCTCCCGCCGCGCGAGGGGGAGTCGCGCGAGGGTCCTCGGATCCGTCGTCTGGAAGAAGAGGTGCGCGGCCCGCACCCGGCCGCCGTAGTTGAGGGCGCTGCGGTAGAAGTGGCCCCGGAGCGCGTCGGCGGTGAGCGGGGGGAGGGACTTCTCGAGACGCAGGTCCCGCTCGATCGAGATCCCGTCCTGCTTGCGGCGCCGGTCGAGGAGGGCCGCCTCGATCTCCGGGTCGGCCCGGCGCCCTTCCCGGCGGAGCTTCTCCATCTCCGGCTGGATCCTGCGCCTCGCCTCCGCGGTCACCTCCTCGTCGGAGGCGAGCGCCTGCGGGGCCTCCTTCTCGAGGAGGAGGAGGTCGACGTGGTCGGAGACCCAGCGGTCGAAGAGGGGGGAGTGGAGGTGGAACCAGCCGTAGGGCCCTCCCAGGTCCGCGGCGAGCCCGGGCCACCACCGTTTCTCGACCCGGTCGAGCACCTCCCCGACGGTCACGTCCCGGTCGAAGACCCGCGCGACCGGCCGGGGCATCTCCCGGGCGAGGGAGAAGTCCGCCGCCGGGCTCGAGGCGGGCGCGGACTGGAGGAGGAGGAGGACCGGGATCATTCCGCCCCCCGATTCTAGGAACAGCCGCGCGCGGCGGTCACGGGGGGTATCTTTCCCCCGTGCCACTCCCGCCCCGTTCCGGCGCGAGGGACCGTTCCGGCGAGCGCGCTCTCCTCGCGCGCCTGCGGGAGCGCTTCGCGGACAGGTACGGGAGCCTGCGGGGGACCCGGGCCGCCTTCGCTCCCGGGCGGGCGAACCTCCTCGGCGCCCATCTCGACTACAACGGGGGCCCGGTGCTCCCCGTCGCGCTCGACCGCGGCACCGGCGTGGTCGCCCGCCTCCGGGAGGACCGGCGGCTGAGGTTCGCCTCCCTCGACGCGGAGCCGGCCTTCGAGGTCGAGGCCCGGGACGTCCGGCCGGATCCCGACCTCGGCTGGGGGAACTACCCCCTGGGGGCGGTCGCCGCCTGCCGCGAGGACTGGGGAGACCTCCCGGGGGCCGACTTCCTGTTCGGGGGAAACCTCCCGATCGGGGCCGGGCTCTCCTCCTCCGCCTCCCTCCTCCTCGCGACGGCCTTCGTCTACGCCCTCCTCGTCGGCCGGGCCGTCGAGCCGAGGGCCCTCGTCGACCTCGTCTGGAGGGCGGAGACCGGCTTCGTCGGGGTGAGGTGCGGGATCATGGATCCCTTCGCCTCGGCGCTCGGCCGTCGCGGTCGCGTCCTCTACCTCGACTGCGCGAACCTCGAATTCGAGCATCTCCCCTTCGGCAAGGCCGCCCCGACCGTCGTCGTCGCCGACACCGGGATCCGGCGGGCCCTCGCCTCCTCGGGCTTCAACGCCTGCGTCGAGGAGTGCGGCTCCGCCCTCGAGAAGATCCGCCGCCGTCGGCCCGGCCTCCCGTCCCTCGCCGCACTGGGCGGAGAATGGGAGGAGGGTCTCGCCGAGGGGCTGACCGACGGCGAGGCGCGCCGCGTCCGCCACGTCGTCGAGGAGACCGCACGCGTGCGCGAGGGGGCGGCGGCGATCCGGGCGGGGGAGATCGATCGCCTCGGCTCGCTCCTCGACGCCTCGCACGCCTCCTCGCGCGATCTCTACCGCGTCTCCTCGCCCGAGCTCGACGCCCTCGCGGAGGCGATGCGCGGGGCGGGGGCCCTGGGCGCGAGGCTGTCCGGAGGGGGGTTCGGAGGTTGCGTGGTCTCGCTCGTCCCCCGCGGACGGCTCCCCCTCCTCGAGCGGAGCCTCGCGCAGCGGTTCGCGGCGTGGGGAGCGTCCCCGCCGCGGGTCCACGCCTTCCGGCCCGCGGACGGCGTCCGCGAGGTCGCGATCTGACGGGAAACTGCCCCGGGTCCGTGTTGATCGGGCCCCCCCTCCCCCTGCGGAATCTCCCGCGGTCGGGCCTGTCGATGTAACCGCCCGCGTCTTTCCTTCCGGAAGACCCCATGGTCCGGCCGGCGGGAAAGATCGTCTTCGACCCCGAGCGCTGCCCCTGGCGCTCCTGCGCCCGCCACGCCGACCCCACCCCCGGCT
>CBRGOK010000654.1:0-2453 GCA_967798035.1 uncultured bacterium | reverse complement strand
AGGTCCCGATCCTCCCGAGCGCCTCGGCCGAGGCGATCCGCACCTCCTCCTCCAGGTCGGAGGCCGCGGCGACGACCGCGGCGATCTCCCCGACCCGCTTTCCGAGCCCGAGCGCGCGGACGCTCGCCTCCCGGGCGAGGGGGGACTTCGCGAACGGCTCCTTCGACTTGTTCTTCTCGACGGCAATCGCCCCGAGGCGTTCGAGGCAGTCCTTCCCCTCGAGCTTCGCGTAGACCCTGACGATCGCCTCCCGGACCTCCGCCTCCGTCTTCTTCTCGACGAGGATCGGGAGGGTCGCCTCGAGGACGTCGGCCGACTGGATCCCCTGGAGGTCCCGCACCGCCTCCGCGCGGCTCGCCACGTCCTTCAGGGTGGGCCAGAACTTCCGGAAGTCGGCGACGGTGTCGTCCCCCTGCAGGGGCGGGAGGAGGGTCGCGACGAGGGCCAGAAGGTGCGCGCTCATGCAGGGCGCCGGGTCCGAGTGTAGGTCAGTCTCCGAGGGAAGTCACTTCCCCCTTGCGCGCGGCCGGAGGGGCCTCCTAAATCCGCCCTCCCGGCGGCGCGCGGCGTCCGCCGCGAGCGCCTAGAGCCTACGTCCCGCCCCCCCTTGAACCGCTCCGCGCGATTGTCCGTGAATCCCCTCCCGGCGGGGACCGTCCCCGGCGACCCGTCGAGCGCCCTCGCCCTCGCGCGCGAGGAGTCGCTCGCCTGCGAGAGGCTCGCCGGAGACGCCTCCGACCGCGCCTTCTTCCGGATCCGGTTCCCCGGGGGGAGCTCCCCCACCACGGCGATCCTCGTGCGCGGCGTCGAGGCCCCCTTCGTCGAGACCGCCCGGCTCCTGCGCGAGGTCGGGGTCCCGACCCCGGAGATCTACGCCGAGGACGAGCGGGCGGGCCTCGTCGTCGAGGAGGACTTCGGCGATCTCCTCCTCGAGGAGGCCGCCCGCCCCGTCTCGCCGGTCGGCGGACGGGGGAGCGTCGTCGCCGACATCTACCGCGACCTCGTCGACGGAATCCTGGCGATGCAGCGCCACCTCCCCCGCCGGCTCAAGCCCGATCCCGGAGCGCCCCTCGCCTTGCGGCGGCGGTTCGACGCGGCGACCTTCGAGCGGGAGCTCCGCGTCTTCGAGGAGCACCTCTGGAGGGGGCACCTCGGCGCCCGGCCGACGGACGAGGAGCTCGCCGCCTTCCGGAGCGAGGCCCGGGCCCTCGCCGAGAGCGTGGCGGACCTCCCGCTCCGGTTCGCCCACCGCGACTTCCACGCGAGGAACCTCCTCGTCCTCCCTGACGGGGGATTCGGCCTCGTCGACTTCCAGGACGCGCGCTTCGGCCCCCCCCACTACGACCTCGCCTCCCTCCTCTTCGACGGCTACGTCCGGCTCGATCCCGACTTCGTCCAGGAGCTCTTCCGCCGCTACGAGGAGGCCTCCCCCTCCTTCGCCGACGCCGACGGCGCCCGCGCCGCCTTCGAGCGCACGGCCCTCCAGCGCGTCCTCAAGGCGCTCGGCTCCTTCGGCTACCTCGCGCGCGTGAAGGGGAAGCCCCGCTTCCTCGACTACGTCCCGAAGTCCATCGGCGACGCCGTCCACCTCCTGCGCGCCCGTCCCGAGCTGGCCCCCCTCCACTCCCTTCTCGCCGCGGGACACGCGGCCTTCGCCTGATGCGCGGCGAGACGCCGAAGGCCCTTCTCCTCGCCGCGGGCCTCGGCACGCGGGCCCGCCCCCTCACCGACTTCCGGCCGAAGGTCCTCTTCCCCGTCGCGGGGGTCGCGGCCCTCCACCTGCACCTCGCCTCCCTGCGCGCGGCCGGCCTCCGCGAGATCGGCATCAACCTCCACCACCACGCGGGGGAAGTCGAGCGCGCCCTCTCGGCCCTCGCCGCGCGCGGCGTCGCCGTCCGGGCCTTCCGCGAGGAGCGCCTCCTCGGGACGGGCGGCGGCCTCCTGAACGCCCGCGCCTTCCTCGGCCGCTCCCCGATCCTCGTCCGCAACGCCGACGTCGTCCTCGGCGCGGACCTCCGCTCCCTCCTGCGTGCCCACGCCGCGCACCGGCGGCGCGGCGGACTGGCGACGCTCCTCCTCTCCCGGACCGCCCCCCACTCCGTCTTCGGCGGCTTCGCCGTCCGTCCCGACGGGCGGATCCTCTCCCACATCCCCCGGACCGCCTCCCCCCCGGCGGGCACGCGTGCCTTCGTCTACGCGAGCGCGGCCGTCGTCGAGCCCCGCATCCTCGACCGCCTCGAGGCCGGCGGGCCGCAGCCCGACTTCGCGCGCCACGGCCTTCTCCCCGCTCTCCTCGAAGGGGAATCCCTCCGCGCCGTCCTCACTCGCCGCCTCTTCGGACACCTCGGGAGGCCCGAGGACTACCTCGCCACCGTCATCGCGGTCCTGCGCGGCGGCCTGCCGAAGGGGATCCTCGCCCGCGCGCGCTCCCTCGCGGCCGGAGCGCCGGGGCG
>CBRGOK010000653.1:0-2455 GCA_967798035.1 uncultured bacterium | reverse complement strand
GGCAACCAGTCTGCCCCCCCTTCCCGTCTCCACGAGCGCCATCGCGCTCGGCGACGTCGACGGGGACGGAGACCTCGACGCGTTCGTCGGGAAGGCCGGACAGAGCCGACTCCTCCTCAACGGGGGCGCGGGAGTCTTCACGGACCTCACGGCGACGAATCTGCCGGCTCTTTTCGGTCCGACGACCGCGGTCGGGCTCGGCGACGTCGACGAGGACGGTGACCTCGACGCCTTCCTGACGGACGGGGGCAACAACGTCGCCGGGCAGAGTCTCCTTCTACTGAACGGAGGGACCGGCATCTTCTCGGCCGCGCCGATCACGGCCCTGCCGCTCGTGATCGACGACGCGCGGGCGGTCGGGCTCGGCGACATCGATGGGGACGGAGACCTCGACGCCTTCGTGGGGGCGTGGGGTCCGGAGCGTCTCTACACGAACCTGGCCCGGCAGGTGTCCTGGCGCGGGATCCCGCGGATGGGGAAACCCCTGACCCTGGACGTGGACGGACCCGCGAACGGGACGTGGCTCCTCGCGGCGTCGGCGGGAACTGCGGGCATCCCTCTCCCTCCCTACGGGACGCTCCGGCTCTTCCCCCCGACGCTCTTCTTCGTCGCGGGAGGCGTCCTCAACCTGCAGGGCCGGGCCAGCGTCACCTTCCCAGTCCCCGCAAACCCCGCACTCGTCGGCCAGTCGCTCTTCTGGCAGGCCGTGGTCGGGCCGCCGCTGCGATTCACGAATCTAGAGGTCACGACCGTCACCAGTCTGTAGTCCCCGGGCGCGAGGGGGGAGTCGCCGCCCTCGCCGTTCGCCGGCGCCGGGCATCACGCAGCACCGTCGGCCCCGTCCGATGGGACGACGCCGGCACTGCAGCGGCGGCTTCACGCTCGCGGCGGAGGCAGCTTCTCGTCGTGCTCGCGGCGGATCCGCTGCAGCTCCTCTCGCAGCTTCGAGTTCTCCTCGCGCAGTTGCCGCGCCTCGTCGTCGGCTGCACCTCCCGGTGGCCCGCCGAGCTCCTCGGGGCGATGGTGGGAAACGCGATCGTCCGTCCAGTAGACCCCGGAGAAGAGGCTCGTCTTGCAGGTCGCGAAGCGCTGGTCTCCCTTCCGATCGTAGTAGACCACCTCGTAGAGACGGTCGTTCCGCTCGCCGAACCACCCCTTCCCGAAGGGCGCCCAGGAGATGCTGATCACCCGTCCGCCGCGCTCCTCGACGTACCTCGCGATCCGGTCCTTGTCGAAGCTCCCCGCAGCGACGCGGATGAGGACCGCGAGGACGACGAAGACCAGGACGAGGGCGACGGGATCCAAGCTGGCGCTCTGCCGAACGGGCCCACGGATTCTTCGGACCGGCGCGCGTCCCGTCCACGCCGAACCGGCGCGGGCGATCAGCGGCCTTCGGGGAACCAGCGCGCGGCGCGGATCCCGTTCGCGCCGGTCGCGATCGACTCGCCCGTGCGGAGGGGGCTATCTGCCGGAACCTCGGCGCGCCCGTTCGACCCTGGCGGGGAGCGGGGCACCGCCGCGGCGGTAAGACTCGGGAAGCACGGCCTCTACCTCGCCTCCTCGAACTCCCCTTCGAGCAGGACGTCCCCGCTGCTCGAGTTTGCGACCGCGAGGACCACCCTCCCCTCCTCCCCGTGGCGGATCTCGATCCGGCCCGACCAGGATCCTCGGACCGGATCCTTCGTGTCCCGTGAATGAGCGAGGACGGTGCCGCCGACCTCCAGGAGGAACTCGCCGTGGCCGTTGGAGTCCCCCGCCGCCGTGCCCATCCAGGAGGCGGCGGTGAGGACGAAGACCTTGCCGCGAGGGATCCGGATCCCGCTCGTGTATCCGACGGACGGCTCGTCCATCGAGACGGGCTTCTCGAAGGAGAGCGGATCGTTGGACATCCGGTCGACGTACGGGGAGGCCTTCCCGAGAAGGCTCACGCGGTTGGGGTTCCCGCCTCCCGCCCCCGCGCGGATCTGGAGGACCGCTCGGGGCTCCCCGCCCGAGGCGGGGGAGGGCAGGAAGGAGAGCGGCTCCAGGCGCGCCGCCTCCTCCGGGGTGGCGAGCCTGCCGTGGATCCGGGCATCGATGGCGCTCGAGTTGGCGAGCTCGACGGCGATGCGGTCCTCCTCGCCGCGACGCACCAGGGCCAAGCCCTCTAACCGGAGGCGGACCGGGCCTTCTTGGTCCTGGAGGCGGAAGATCTCGCCGCAGGGAAGGCTCACGGTGGCCTCGCCGGGACCGTTGCCGTCGCCGGGCGCGGCCGCGCAGATCTCCACCGATTCGACGACGAGGACGCGGTCCGCGGGCACCAGGCCGACCTTCGCGAACCAGATCGGCGGGGAACCCCGCTCCAGGGGCCTGGAGAATTCGAGCTCCCGCGGGCTCATCTCGTCAGGCAGGCGGTCGGTCGACCCGTCGAGGCGTAGGCGGCTCCGATTCCCCCCTTGCGCCCCGTGCGGACCTG
>CBRGOK010000652.1:0-2460 GCA_967798035.1 uncultured bacterium | reverse complement strand
GCCTCCGGAGGGCGCGGACGGGATCCTCCGGGAGCGGCGGGAGGAGCGCCCCGGCCTGGAGCGAGAGATGCTCCTCGTCCTCGAACTTCCCGAGGTGGTAGGCGACTCGGGCCCGATCGAGAAGGAGGGCGACGTCGTCGCGGATCGCCTCCGATGCGCTGGCGAGGGATCGCTCGGCATCGGCGAGAAGCAGGTCGGTCGGCTTCCCGGCTTCGAGACGTCTCCGGGCCAAGTTCAAGGACGCTCGCCCGATCGCGGCGAGGCGAGCCGGATCGTCGGGGTTCTCTCGAAGCGCAGCCTCTGCGTGGGCGAGGAGCTCGACGAGTTCGCGTTCGTCCACGCCGTGTGACGGGCGGGAGGAGGAGGCTCCCGTCACTACGGGCGGAGGAGCGAGACTCGCCAGCTCCGGGGGGATTCCCCCCCCTTCCCGATCGAGCGCGTCCCGGACGCGACGAGAATCCTCCTCGCCGAGGAGCTCGTCGGCCCATGGCTCGACGCTCCAGGGTCGGTCGTCGCGGAAGGTCGCCACGTAGGAAAGAAGGAGAGAACGCGTCCGCGGCGAGGCACCGTCGATGCGCGGCAGGAGACGTAGCAAGTCGACGGAGGGGAGGCTCCAGCCTGCCAACGACTCTTCCGGGTCGTTGAGGAGGTCCCACAGGGCTGCGGCGACTTGCGGCCGGAGGTCGAGCGCCGTCACGAGGTCCGAGAAACGGTCTGGCGGATCGCACAATCTCCAGGGGTACTTCGCGAGGAGGACGCGGAGGACTCCTATCGAGCCGCGGTCTCCGACGCTCTCGAGAGCGACGAGTGGCCCCGCCAGATCGTCGCTCTCGCCCTCCCGTCCCACGGCCTCCTCGAAGGCGAGGCGCTCGCGATGCGTGCGACCGCGCGCGAGCGCGAGCCACCGCTCTGCCCGCTTGTCGGGCTCCTTCGGTAGCCCGCCCGCCAGGGTGGGCGGAAGGTCGGCCGGCCCGGGCGGCGGGGCTGTCGCGGCCGCCTTGGCGAGCCGGCGATCGATCTCACGGAGGTCCCATTCCAGGGAGAGGTCGAAGACCTTCTCCCCGGTCGGAAGGACGAGCGCGTGGCGAGGGGAGATCCGCTCGCCTCCGAGGTAACGGTCGAAGACGACCGGCTCGAGCGCGATGTGCTCCCCGCACGTCACCTCTCCGAAACGCGGGCACGGCCTCCGGCTCCCGTCCGACTCGTAGTCGCGGGGGGAATGGCGGTGCGGGCTCGCGACGAGGCAGACGAAGGGGCGAGTGAGGGCCACGAATTCGGAGTCGCGGTAGCGCTCCCGGACGATTCGCTCCGAGGCCGACTCCCCGTCGGCGTTGATCGCGAGGAAGATCGGCCTCCCTTCGGCCGCCGCGATCGCGAGAGCGTCCTCGAGACTGCGCTGCCAGCGGACCTGCCGGTCCGTCCCATCCGCCGGATCGGGGCGCGTCGCCGGCTTCGCCTGCGCCGGTCGAGCCCCGGGGGGATCCGCGTGGAGCTTCGCGCACCCGGAGGCGAGGAGAACGACGCAAAGGAGTGGTCTCACGTCGGAAGCTCTGTCAAACGCCGCTCCGATAGTAGCCGGGTCGCATCCTCCCGCTTTCAAACGCCGGAGGCCGAGGCAGAATCCCGGTCATGAAGCTCATCCAGTACGGACCCGTCCGGACCTCCCTCGGCGCCTTCCTCGTTGCCGCCACGAAGAAGGGCGTCGTGCGCGTCGCGCTGCCGGGAGAGCGGCGGGAGCGGTTCCTCGCGGATCTGAAGCGGCAATCCCCCGGGGCGCGGATCGTCCCGGGCCGGGGCGCCGTCGCGGGCGCGGGACGCGCCCTGGCGGCGAGCCTCCAGGGGAAGAAGACCCCGATCGCGCTCGACGTCACCGGGACGGCGTTCCAGCGGTCGGTGTGGCGCGCCCTGCAGCGGATCCCCTTCGGTCGCACGGCGACCTACGGGGAGGTCGCGAGGCGGGTGGGCCGGTCGCGGGCGGCGCGGGCCGTCGGGATGGCCTGCAACCGCAACCCGGTCCCGATCCTCGTCCCGTGCCACCGGGTCGTCGGATCGCACGGCTCCCTCGGCGGCTACGGGGGAGGCATCGCGCTCAAGCGCCGCCTCCTCGCCGGGGAGAGCCGCGCGAGCCGCTGATCGGCCCCGCTCCTGCGCGTCCGATCCCGGGGCGCTAGACTGGGCGATGGTCCCCGTAGGAGGTCGCTTTGTCCGCCCCGACTCGAGCCCTCGCGTTTGTCGCGACCGCGGCAGCCGCGCTCGTCCTCGCCGCGGTCTTCCTCCTGCCGGGGGGGTCCCCGGCGGAGAGGGAGGGGAGGAGCCCGGGAGCCGCCGCGGGGAGGCCCTCGACCCCCGAGGTCCCTCCGGCGCCGGATGCCCCGGCGGAGGAGGCGGGCGCCGCGGCGCCGGGGCGGACCCACACCCGGCCCGAGGTGGCTCGCGGCCCCGCGGTCGCGGTGCACGGCC
>CBRGOK010000651.1:0-2475 GCA_967798035.1 uncultured bacterium | reverse complement strand
GTCCCGCGCTTCCCCGGCCGACATGAGATGGGCGAGGAGAAGGGAGGCGAGGCCGAGGACCGCCCCCTCGACGAGGAGCCCCGGCGCGCGGAGCCAGCCGCCCCACAGCTCCCGGGCGCGAGAGGCCTGCCGGAAGAGGAAGTAGGAGTAGACCTGCGCCGCCGCCGCGGCGAGGAGCCCGGCGACGAGGAGCGGGCGCTCGGGGATCACGTCGAAGAGGGGGAGGAACCGGCGAGCGAGCGCGAGGATGCACAGGCCGCCGAAGGCGCCGAGGGCCCACGCCCCCCGCACGAGCCACGAGCGGGGGTTGGGGCGCGTGAGGATGTAGAGGAAGCGCTCGGGCCGCTCGAGGTCGAGGACGAGGAGCGCCGTCGTCACGATCAGGAAAGCGAGCCCGATCCCCGGCGCGACGGCCCGGGGGAGATCCCCGTCGAGCACCCCGGCGAGCGAGGTCGCGCAGCCGACTCCGAACGCCCCCGCCGCGATCCCCTTCGTCACGAGGTACGCCGCGATGTCGAGTCCCCAGGGGCGGCGATGGAAGACGTCGAGCGAGACGGTCGGACGGCCGGGCGCGACGTCCCCCGCCGGGTGGCGGCGCAGGGTCTCGAGGAACTGCCGGGCCTCCGGAGCGGCGCCGGCGTAGGCCTCCTCGACCGTGGGTTTCCGGGGAGCCGCGCCTCCGTCGACCGCGGCCTCCAGGAGACCCGCCGGGGTGTCCGGCCCCGCGTCCGCGCAGCGATGCATCGGGGCCTTGGCCGCCGCGAGGGGGTCGAGGTCCCCCTTGCCCGCGCCGAGGTAGAAGATCTTCGGGGCCGTCCGGGCCTCCGGACGGCGCACATCGACCCGGTTCTCCCGGAGCAGGAGGGTGAGGGGATCCTCCGGGTCGTCGAGGTCGCCGAAGATCCGGCACTCCGTCGGGCAGACGATCACGCACGAGGGCGCGAGCCCGTTCTCGAGGCGGTTCGCGCAGAAGTTGCACTTCTCCGCCGTCCCGGTGTTCGGATCGATGAAGAGCTGGTGATAGGGGCACGCCGCCATGCAGGAGCGGCAGCCGATGCAGGCGTCCCCGTCGAGGTCGACGATCCCGTCGGGACGCCGGAAGAGGGCGTTCGTCGGGCAGATCTCCATGCAGGGGGCGTCCTCGCACTGGTTGCAGAGCACCGGGAGGAAGAGACGCTCCGTGCCCGGGAACACCCCCCGGTCGACCTCCTTCACCCAGCAGCGCCAGACTCCGAGCGGGATGTCGTGCTCCGACTTGCAGGCGATCGTGCAGGCGTGGCAGCCGATACAGCGGCCCAGGTCGATCGCGAAGGCGTAGCGTGTCACTCGGGAGCGGGGAGGAGGACGCCCTAACTAGAGCCGACCCGCCGGGGAGGGCAAGGCGAACCTTGGCGGGCACCCGTGTCGCGGTCGGGGGCAGGGTCTCCGGGAGGATCCAGGGAACCCCGCTCCCCTCCCCCGCGTCCTGTCGGTGGCGAAGGATGGGCAGACGGGCTCTCCTCCTCTGCGCGCTCGTCGGGGCCGTCGCGGGCCGCGCGCCGGGGCAGATCGTCCTTCACGAGGAGACGGATTGGATCGGTCCCCCCTTCGCGCTCGGCGACTACGACGAGCAGATCCTCCCTCCCGTCCCTTTCCCGTACGCGGGCCCGTCGAACCCCCTCGGGACCTGCGGCCTCAACCCCCCTTTCCCCACCTGCCCCTCGGCGCCCCTCGGGGGGACCCTCTGGCACAGGGAGACCGACTGCTGCGCGGCCGGGGCGGGGGCTCCCGCCGGCTGGGACGGGGCCTTCGCCGCGTACAACTCGGGTCCCCCCCTCTTCGCCTACGGCGCGGGCCTCGCGAACGCGGGGGCGATCACCTCGTACGGGATCGGCGCGGTGGCCGCGCGACCGAGCCCCGCCTCGACGCGGATCGTCCTCTCGTTCCAGTACGTGAAACTCACGGAGCCCTCGAGCCCCGCCTTCGACACCGCCTCCGTGGAGGTGCGGGAAGCCCCGTGCGGAGAGCCGCCCGGCCTCGACCCTCCCGGCCTCGCCTCCTGGACGGCAATCTCCGTCCTGCCCTCAACTCCCGTCCCCTGCTCCGGACCGGTCCACTGCACCATCGGCCCCGGGCATCCCGTCCTCGACGGGGCCTTCCTCACCGCGGGGCCCCCGGCGGGCGCGGGGGGGAAGATCCGCTTCCGGTTCGACACCCACGACGGGGCCCTGAACGGCGCCTGCGGCTGGAGCGTCGACGCGGTCCTGCTGACGAACGAGGAGTGCGACGTCCCCTGTCCGGGCCCGGACTCCTTCGAACCCCGGATCGGCTCGACCGGCGGGGAGCCGGTCTCGCCCAACCCGGCCTTCGCGATCACCCTGAGCGGGGCTCCTCCCGACGGCCTCGCCCTCCCGTTCCTCGGCTTCGCGGACGCCGCGCCGGTGCCGATCCCGTTCCCCTCGGCCTGCGCGCTATGCTGCACCCCGGCCCTCTTCC
>CBRGOK010000650.1:0-2484 GCA_967798035.1 uncultured bacterium | reverse complement strand
GGCGCGGGCGCACGAGCGCGCCTCTCGCCGCCGCCGATCCCCGATGGCTCACCCTCCCACCCCCGGAGTCCCCTCGCCCGAGATCCGCACGCCGACCCTCCTCATCGAGAAGGAGATGAAGGAGGCGTACCTCAACTACGCGATGTCGGTCATCTACGCCCGGGCCCTCCCGGACGTGCGTGACGGCCTGAAGCCCTCGCAGCGGCGGATCCTCGTCGCGATGAACGACCTCGGGCTCACCCCGCGCTCGAAGTACAGGAAGTGCGCGAAGATCGCCGGGGACACCTCGGGGAACTACCACCCGCACGGCGAGGGGGTGATCTACCCGACCCTCGTCCGACTCGCCCAGGACTTCACCCTGCGCTACCCCCTGATCCAGGGGCAGGGGAACTACGGCTCGATCGACGGCGACCCCCCGGCGGCGATGCGCTACACGGAGGCGCGCCTGGCCGGGTCCGCGATGGAGATGCTGGCGGACCTCGAGCTCGAGACGGTCGACTTCCGGCCGAACTACGACGAGACGCGCCAGGAGCCCGTCGTCCTCCCGGGCCGGTTCCCGAACCTCCTCTGCAACGGCTCGGACGGGATCGCCGTCGGGATGGCGACCTCCCTCCCCCCCCACAACCTGAACGAGATCGTCGACGCCCTCATCGCGCTCCTCGACGACCCGGAGGTGTCCGTCGAGGAGCTCCTCAAGATCGTCCCGGGCCCCGACTTCCCGACGGGGGGGATCATCTGCGGGCGGGAGGGGATCGATCAGGCCTACCGCACGGGCCGGGGGCTCCTCACCCTCCGCGGCCGCGTCGAGGTCGAGTCGAAGAAGGACCGCGACGTCCTCGTCGTCACGGAGATCCCCTACCAGCAGCGCAAGTCCGCGATCATCGAGCGGATCGCCGACCTCGTGAAGGAGGACCGGATCGGCGGGATCTCCGACATCCGCGACGAGTCGGACCGGGACGGGATCCGGATCGTCATCGAGCTGAAGAAGGGGGAGGAGACCCAGGTCGTCCTCAACCAGCTCTACGAGTACACCCCCCTCCAGACGACGATCTCCGTCATCAATCTCGCCCTCCACGGGGGGCGCCCGCGCACCCTCGCGCTCAAGCAGCTCCTCGAGTGCCACCGGGACCACCGCTTCGAGACGATCCGGCGACGGACGCGCTTCCTGCTCCGGAAGGCCGAGGAGCGCCTGCACATCGCCCAGGGGCTCGCGATCGCCGTCGATCACATCGACGAGGTCGTCTCGATCATCCGAAAGTCCGCGAACACCCCCGAGGCGAAGCGGAACCTGCAGGCCCGCTTCTCCCTCTCGGAGATCCAGGCCCAGGCGATCGTCGACATGCGCCTCGGGCGACTGACGGGCCTCGAGCGGACGAAGCTCGAGGAGGAGATCGCCTCCCTGAAGACGGAGATCGCGGAGTACCAGGCGATCCTCGGCGACGACGCGCGGGTCTTCACCCTGATCCGCGCCGAGCTCCTCGACCTCAAGGAGAAGTACGGGAACAAGCGGCGCACGGAGATCGCGGGGGCGGTCGAGCGGTTCGTCGCCGAGGACCTGATCCCGGAGGAGTCGATGGTCGTCACGGTCACCCGCGACGGCTACATCAAGCGGACCGCCCTGACCGCCTTCCGCGCGCAGGGACGCGGCGGCAAGGGGGTCATCGGCTCGGAGACGAAAGAGGGGGACATCCTCTCCCAGCTCTTCGTCGCCTCGACGCACGACTACCTCCTCCTCTTCTCCGACGACGGGAAGGTGCGCTGGCTCAAGGTCCACGCCCTCCCCGAGCTCGGCCGCGCCGCGAAGGGGAGGGCGATCGGCAACCTCCTCGCCCTGCGCGACGGGGTGAAGATCACCTCGATCCTCCCGGTCGACGCCTTCGACGGGCGCCACATCCTCTTCTCGACGCGCCTCGGCGTCGTGAAGAAGACCCCCCTCGTCGCCTACTCCCGGCCGAAGCGCGGTGGGATCATCTCGATCCGGATCGACGAGGGGGACCGCCTCGTCGGCGTGGGCCTCACGAGCGGGGCGGAGGACGTGATCCTCGCAACGCACGACGGCTACGCGATCCGCTTCCCCGAGGGGAACGTCCGCCCGATGGGCCGATCCACGCGCGGGGTCCGCGGCATCACCCTCCGGAAGGACGACTTCGTCGTCGACATGGTGATCGCGAAGCCCGGCGTCACCCTCCTCACGGCCTGCGAGAAGGGGCGGGGCAAGCGCACCGCCCTCGACGAGTACCGCCGCACGCGCCGCGGCGGGAAGGGGATCATCAACATCCGGACGACGGAGAAGAACGGGAAGGTCGTGAACCTCCTCGCCGTCTCCGACGAGGACCAGCTCCTCCTCGTCTCCGAGAAGGGGCAGATCGTCCGCATCCGGACGAAGGACGTCTCCGTCATCGGGCGCGCCACCCAGGGGGTGAAGCTCATCGACCTCGCCGAGGGAGACCGTCTCGTCGCCGCGGAGCAGGTCGTCCGCGAGGA
>CBRGOK010000649.1:0-2487 GCA_967798035.1 uncultured bacterium | reverse complement strand
CGAAGATCCCGCACATGACTAGGAGCCCGGCACTCTCGGGCCAGGGGGGCGGCGCGCCTGCGAGTTCTCCTCCTCCAGGCGCCGGGCGAAGTAGGGGATCGTCCGCGCGAGCCCCTCCTCGAGGCGGACCTTCGCCTCCCAGCCGAGGATCGTGCGGGCCCGGTTCGTGTCGGGCTGGCGGACCTTCGGATCGTCGATCGGGAGGGGGCGGAAGACGATCCCGCTCTTCGTCCCCGTGAGGCGGCGGATCGTCTCGGCGAACTCGAGGAGGGTCATCTCCCGGGGATTGCCGAGGTTGACGGGGAGGTGCTCCCCCGACCGCAGGAGGCGCACGATCCCCTCGATCAGGTCGGAGACGTAGCAGAAGGAGCGGGTCTGCGTCCCGTCCCCGAAGACGGTCATCGGCTCCCCGCGCAGGGCCTGCGTGAGGAGCGCCGGGAGCGCGCGCCCGTCGTGGAGGCGCATCCTCTCCCCGTAGGTGTTGAAGATCCGGACGATCCGCGTGTCGACGCCGTGGGCCCGGTGATAGGCCATCGTCATCGCCTCGGCGAAGCGCTTCGCCTCGTCGTAGACCCCCCGGGGCCCGATCGGGTTCACGTTCCCCCAGTAGTCCTCCCGCTGGGGATGGACCAGGGGATCGCCGTAAACCTCCGAGGTGGAGGCGAGGAGGAAGGCCGCCTTCTTCGCCTTGGCGAGGCCGAGGGCCTTGTGGGTGCCGAGGGCCCCGACCTTGAGGGTCTGGATCGGCAGCTCGAGATAGTCGACGGGGCTCGCCGGGGAGGCGAAGTGGAGCACCGCGTCGACCGCGCCGGGGACGTGGAGGTAGTTCGTGACGTCGAGCTTCGTGAACTGGAACCCCTCCCGCCCGAGGAGGTGCTCGATGTTGCGGGCGTCCCCCGTGATCAGGTTGTCGAGGCAGAGGACCTCCCACCCCTCCTCGAGGAGTCGGGTGCAGAGGTGCGAGCCGAGGAAGCCGGCTCCGCCCGTGACGACGGCGCGGGGCATGACCTACGGCCCCGTTTTCCCCGGGATCCCCCCGGCGGGGAGGTCGATCGACCGGGCGCCGTCGAGGACGACGGTCTCCCCCCCGATCCGGATCCGGATCGGGACGGCCCCGCGGCTCTCGACGCGCACCTTCCCCCCCTCGACCGATCGGGTGACGAACCTCGCCCCGTCGCCCTCCGCGAGCGCGCCGCCGGGGAGCCCGGCCCGCGATTCCCCCTTGAGGCCGACGGTGAGGCGGTGCGCCGAGGAGGCCCGGAAGAGGACGCCTCCCCCCTCCTCCGGCCCCAGGATCTCGAGGACGCTCTGCCCGCTCGCGGAGACGAAGGAGCCGTCGGCGAAGGCGACCGTCGCCAGCCCCCCCGGCCCGACGAGGAGCCAGGAGCCGCGCCCGACGCACAGGCTCTTGTCGTAGTAGGAGAGCGGACGCGCCCCCTCGGCGCCCGCCGGGACGACGGAGACCGGGTCGGCGCTGCGCCACACGAGGGCCTCGACCCCGCCGGAGGGGGGGGCGGGGCGCGCCGGGCGCGATTCGAGCACCGGGACGGCCGACGTGCAGGCGGAGCCGAGGAGGGGGAGGAGGAGCAGGGAGGAGTGCCTGGTCGCCACGGCAGGGACCCGGGCCCCATTATCGAGAAGGGGGCTCGATTTTCATGAACCTCGGGACCCGAGCATCCGCTCGACGAACCCGGTGTCGACCTCCCCCCGGAGGAAGTCGGGGTGCGCGAAGAGGCGCTGGTGGAGCGGGAGGGTCGTCCGGATCCCCTCGATGACGAACTCCTCGAGGGCCCGGCGCATCGTCGAGATCGCGGACCGGCGGTCGGCGCGGTGGACCACGAGCTTCGCGACGAGGCTGTCGTAGTGGGGCGGGATCTCCGCCCCGGCGTGGGCGTGGGTGTCGAGGCGCACCCCCGGCCCGCCGGGGGGGATGAAGTGGCGGATGCGCCCCGGGCTCGGGGCGAAGTTCTCGAGGGGGTCCTCGGCGTTCACCCGCGCCTCGATCGCGTGCCCGCGGATCTGGACGTCCCCCTGCCGGAATCCGAGGGGCTCCCCCGCCGCGATCCGGATCTGCGACTGGACGAGGTCGAGCCCGGTCACCGCCTCCGTCACGGGGTGCTCGACCTGGATGCGGGCGTTCACCTCCATGAAGTAGAAGTCCCCCGAAGGGTCGAGGAGGAACTCGACGGTCCCGGCGTTCGTGTACTTCGCCGCCTTCGCGATCGCGATCGCCGCCGCCCCCATCCGCGCGCGGAGTTCCGGGTCGACCGCCGGGGAGGGGGCCTCCTCGACGAGCTTCTGGTGGCGGCGCTGCAGCGTGCAGTCGCGCTCCCCGAGGTGGAGGATCGTCCCCTTCTCGTCGGCGAGGATCTGGATCTCGACGTGGCGCGGGCGCTCGACGTACTTCTCGAGGTAGAGGGAGGAGTCGCGGAAGGCGGCCTCCGCCTCGGCGCGGGCGGCGTGGAAGCCGTTCACGAGGGAGAAGTC
>CBRGOK010000648.1:0-2489 GCA_967798035.1 uncultured bacterium | reverse complement strand
TGCGACATCGGGGGGAGGCCGAGGATCAGCTCGATCGTCCGGAGGACCGAGGAGGTCGAGTAGAGGGTCGAGTCGGTGAACCCCCGCTTCGCCCACGGGGAGGCGACGAGGGAGACCATCCGGTGGGCGTCGACGTGGTCGGGGCCGTTCTGCGCGTCGTCCTCGACGACGAAGACCGCGGTCTCCCGCCAGAACCGCGACTTCGAGACTGCCTCGAGGATCCGCCCGAGGGCGAGGTCGTTGTCGGCGACCATCGCTCGGGGCGTGGGGCTCCCCTTCTTCGTCCCCGCGGTGTGGTCGTTCGGCAGCCGCACGATCTGGAGGCGCGGCATCGACCCCTCCCGTCCGAACCGCGCGAGTTCCTCCAGGTACGCGTCCGCGCGCTTCTGGTCGGGGTAGTCGAGGTCCCATCCGCGGTAGGTCGGGCAGACATGCCCCTCGAGGGCCGGGAGGTTCCCCTCGACGCGCCCGTCGGGCCCCGGCTCCTTCACGAACTCGCCGTAGGAGCGGTAGGAGATCCCCGCCCGCGCGGCCTGGTCCCAGAGGTAGCCGGCCCGCGGGGCGACGAGCGGGTGGCGCCCTCCCTCGAACTCGTACTTGAAGCCCCCCGGGCCGTAGACCGTCGGCCAGGACTTCTCCGTGAAGTCGGTCGCGTAGGCCCCCGTCGACCACTGGTGGCCGTCGGCCGACACCTCCGCGTCGGCGTAGGTGTTGTCGAGGAGGACCCACCGCCTCGCGATCGCGTGGTGGTTGGGGGCGACCTCGGGGCCGAAGAGGACGAGGCGCGGGTCCCCCTCCCCCCGCTCGATCCCGCCGAAGAGCTGGTCGTAGGTCCGGTTCTCCTTGATGACGTAGAGGACGTGGCGGATCGGCGTCGGTTCGCCCCGGCGGGCGGGAATCGGGTTCCCCTCCTCGCGGTGCGCCGTCTGGAGCCGGTCGTCGCGGTAGGGGGTGTTGCCGAGGGTCCGGCGGGTGAGACCGCGCAGCTCCCCCCTCCCCGGCCGGGGGAAGGCCGAGAGGGTCCCCCTCATCAGGGAGCCGACCCAGAGCTCGGGATCCCCCGCCTTCCGCAGCGGCGAGGTCGGTCCCGCCGGATTGGGCCCCGAGCCGAGCCCCTTGCCGGAGAGGACGAGGAAGCGGTCCGTCTTCGCGAGGTGGGCGACCGCGGTCGGGTACCAGCCGGTCGGGACGAACCCCTCGATCCCCGTCTCCCCCTCCTCCCCGACGTCGAGGAGCGCGACGTCGTTGTTGTCGGCGTTCGCGACGGCGAGGAGGGGCTCCTCGCCGGGGGCGAAAGCGAGGGCGTTCGGGGTCGTCCCTTCCGGAGCGCTGCGCGTGAGGGAGGTCTTCACGCGCTCGAGGACCTTGAGGCTCGCGCCGTCGACGACGCAGACCGTGTCGTCGTTCGCGCAGGCGACGAAGAGGCGGCCGTCGGGCCCCTCGAGGACGGCGTTCGGGTGGGCTCCCACGGCGACGGTCGCGACCGGGGCGAGGCTCGCCCGGTCGAGGACGAGGAGCCGCGCGTCGGCCCAGAGGGTGACGAAGATCCTCGTCCCGTCGCGGGAGACGCGGCAGGTGTAGGGGAGGCGTCCGACGTCGGCGGACCGGACGACGATCCGCTCCTTGAGGTCCACCTCGACGAGCCGGCGGCCGAGCTGGAGGACGGCGTAGGCGAGCCGCCTCCCCTCGCGCTCGAAGACGTCGATCCCGCCGACGAACGCCTCCTTCCCCGGATCGGCGACCGCGATCTCCCCGTCCCGCCCGAGCCTCCCGGTCGAGCGGTCGACCGAGAAGAGCCGCAGGACGTTGTCGGCCGCGCCCGAGAGGACGAGCCTCCTCCCCCCGTCGAAGAAGGCCCCGCCGAGCCAGGCCCGCCTCACCCTCGCTCGGTCGGCCACGGCCCACCGCTCGAGGTCGACGAGCGCCACGCCCTGCTCGCGCGCGCCCGACAGGACGACGGCGGCGAACCGCTCCTCCGGGTCGACGGCGACCGACATCGGGAACTCCCCCACCTCGAGGTGCCGGCCGTGCGGCGAGAGCGCCCAGCCGTTGGGGAGATAGGTGACCCCCTCGAGGGTGACGCCGGGACGCCGATCCGGGGGGAGGTCGCCTGCCGCGCGGGACGCGCACGCGGGAACGAGACCGAGGGCGAGGACTCGGAAGAGGGGATTCACTCGCGTCGCGAGCGGAGCGTGCGGGATCTCGAGAGCCCTCCCCGGATTCGGCGGGCGCGGATGATGAAGGCTCCGCTCCCGAAACTCAATCGCCGCCGACGGCGCCGCGGCGGGCCCGGAGGGCCCGCCGCGGACAGGGGGGCAGGGGGATCAGGAGAACTGCGGCGCGACCGCCTCGATCTTCGCGCGCAGGGCCGGGTCGATCGACTCGAGCGTCCCGAGGAAGTTCGGGTGGACCATCCCCGCCAGCAAGATCCCCGACTACGACACGGCGCGCCACGAAATCGCGGCGACCGATCACCTCGACATATTGAT
>CBRGOK010000647.1:0-2500 GCA_967798035.1 uncultured bacterium | reverse complement strand
GGATGGCCGCCCTGGTCCCCGTCACCCTCTACACCCGCGAGGGGTGCCACCTCTGCGAGGCGGCTCGCGAGGCGATCCTTCGGGGAGGGGAGGGGCTCGGAATCGAGCTCCGGGAGGTCGACGTCGACTCGGACCCCGACCTCGCGCGGCGCTTCGGCGAGGAGGTCCCCGTGGTCTTCATCGGGGAGCGGAAGGCCTTCAAGTACCGCCTCACCCCCGAGGCGTTCCGCGACCGGCTCCGGCGCCTGGAGCTCGCCTGATGGCGCGGCTCGTCGCGCTCTCCGGGGAGCGGATCGGGGCCGAGCACGCCGTCTCCTCCCCCTGTGTCCTCGGCCGGGCGGCGAGCTGCTCCGTCCGGATCGACGAGGAGAGCGTCTCCCGCGAGCACGCGAGACTCTACGAGCGCGACGGAGCCTGGCACATCGTCGACCTCAACTCGCGCAACGGCACCTTCTTGAACGGCCGGCGGGTGACGAAGGGGGAGGTCCGTCCCGGGGACGAGCTCGCCCTCGGCCGCGTCCGCCTCCGTTTCGCCGCGGACGCCCCCGTGGAGGCGGTCGTCGAGGAGATCGAGCTCGAGGACCTCGCGGCCACGGCGGTCCTCCCCGTGCGGGAGGAGCCCACCGCTCCCGCCTCGCCCCCTCGGACGGCGCCCGCGCCTCGACCGGCTCCCGTCCTCCCGGTCTCCCCTCCGGCGATCCCGCCCTCGGCCGCGGCGCAGCCTCCGGCTCCCCCGGCCTCGTCCGGGAAGGCCCTCCCGTCCGGCGTCCGCCGCACCGCGGCGGGGGCGATCCTCCTCGCGCACGAGGACGCCCCCGGCGGAGCCCTCGGCGAAGACCTCGGGCAGCGCGGGCTACTCTTCCGGCTCGGCGTCCTCGCGGGGTTCCTCGTCCTAGCCGCCGGCATCTTCTTCGCGGCCAAGTTCGCGACCCGGTTCTTCGCGCCGTCGGTGGACCCGGAGGAGGAATCCTCCTCCGGCCCGTCGGGATCCGGCGGCTCCGTCGACGGCCGGTAGGGACGGCGCGAGTCCCGCGGCCTCGAGCGCGGGGGGGACCTGCGACTGCCCCCTCCTGCGCGACGCGCCCGTAACCGCGGACCTCCCGACCGATCCCTCCGTGGTCGATCTGGGTCAGCCTCACGACGATCGTCGCCCAGATCCCCGCGTTCGTCCTCCCCGGATTCGCGGGCCCCTGCCAGGGCTCCAGCGCGGTGACCTTTTCGATCCCCTTCAATCCTCGCTTCGCCGGATTCACCGTGTACTTCCAGTGGGCGGCGTTTCCGTCGAACACGCCCGGGCAAGCGTTCGACCTCTCCGACGGCATGGAGGTCCGCGTCGGGATGCCCTAGCCCGGCTCGGCCGGGCCATTCCCTCCGCGGCGGTCGCGCGAAGCGATCCTCGCTCTCCCCTCGCGTCCCTTCCTCGGTCGCTCACAGGCCGGGCCCCGACCGCCGATAACGGGAGCCGCGCTCGAGGAGTTCCCATGCCGACGATGCAGGGGACGGCCAATCCCCTCCGGAAATCCAAGCCGCCCAAGGAGGAGTGGGTTCACCACGGGCGGTTCTACTTCACCGACGAGAACGGGAGGATGGAGAGCGCCCTCGGGGCGCAGATCTGCCTGACGCGCGAGGAGCTGTGGATCACGTCGGATCTGTCGATCCCCCTCGGCCGCATCGACTCGATGGGAATCGTCGAGAGGCGGGGCGTCCCCCCGCGCCGGTTCCTCCGGATCGGCTACGTCAATCCGATCACGAAGGCCCGGGAGGCGGTCTTCCTCTGCAAGCTCGATTCCTTCGGCATCGGCCTCTACCGGATGGGGCCGATCGAGGAACTCCTGCAACGGATCGAGGAACTCCGCGCGAAGGAGGGATCCCGGCCGTCCGTCGTGGCGGTGGGAAAGGCCGAGCCCGAAGCGGCGCCGGCTCCCGATCGCTGCGAAGCGTGCGGCGAGAAGCCCGCGGTGTACGTGGGCTACGTCTACCTCGTCAGCGCGATCCTGGTGTGCTATCGGTCGGCCGCGAAGCGCCGGATCCACTGCCGGAAGCACAACGCCCTCCACGGCCTCGGCTACTACCTCCTCACCGTCCTCACCGGATGGATCGGGATCGGAATCATCCCCTATCCATTCGTCGTGTACGCCGCGGCGAGGAACCTCGCCCCCTCCCTGGGGAGCGCGTGGTACGCGCTCGGGGTGCTCCCCACCCTCGGAGCAGCGGCCGTCCTCGCTTGCCTGATCCTGTAGGGCGACGAACCTTCCGGCCCTCCCCGACTTCACGCAAGCGGTCGCGCTCGGGGACGTGGACGGGGACCTCGACGCGTTGGCGGCGCCATCGCCGGG
This sequence comes from uncultured bacterium, assembly GCA_967798035.1. Taxonomy (GTDB): domain Bacteria; phylum Planctomycetota; class UBA1135; order UBA1135; family JAKEFM01; genus JAKEFM01. The sequence goes on along the minus strand of CBRGOK010000647.1, from coordinate 164 downwards.
CGCGAGCCGATCAACGGGCGGGAGACCCGTAGACCATCGCGAGACGTTCGGCGGAGCGCCGCCAGGAGAAGGTCGCGGCCCGCTGTGCTCCGGCCTTCCCGAGACGGGCACGCAGCCCGGGCTCCCTCTCGATCGACTCCACCTGGTCGGCGAGCTCCCCAGCC
>CBRGOK010000646.1:0-2503 GCA_967798035.1 uncultured bacterium | reverse complement strand
GCCTGGTCCTCGTGAACGCGGTCTACTTCAAGGGGCTCTGGGCGGACTCTTTCCGCAAGGAAGCGACGCGCGAGGAGGCGTTTCGTCTGGAGGGGGGAGGGACGGTGCGCGCGCCGCTGATGCACCGACAGGGTTCGGTCCCGTACGTGCAGGCGGACGGCTACCAGGCGGTGGATCTCGCCTACCGCGGCGGCGCCCTCTCGATGCTCGTCCTCCTCCCCGATCGGGTGGACGGGATCCGGGACCTGGAAGGAAGGATCTCCGGGCAGCAGATCCGGGACTGCGTGGCGAGAATGCGCGACCGCGAGGTCAAACTCTTCCTCCCGAGGTTCAAGGTGACCTGGGGAACCGTCAACGTCCGGGAGCCGCTGGAGGCGCTCGGCATGGCGCTCGCGTTCGAGCCGCTCAAGGCCAACTTCTCCGGGATCAACGGGCTCGAACCGCCGCACGTCGATGGGCTCTTCATCGCGGCGGTCTTCCACAAGGCCTTCGTCGACGTGAACGAGGAAGGGACCGAGGCCTCGGCCGCGACGGCCGTGTCGACGACGCGATCGTTGGGCGTCGAACCCTCCAAGCCGCCCGTGCCCGTCTTCCGCGCCGACCACCCCTTCCTCTTCGCGATTCGCGACCGGCGGAGCGGGGCTATCCTCTTCCTCGGGCGCATGGCCGATCCGAGCCGGGAGAACTGAGGCGGAGGGCCGGGCCGTCCCGGGCCTGGAGCGACTCAAGATGGCCGGCGGCGGCGTCGAAGAGCGGCCGCAGCACGCCCTTGAATTCGGGACCCGGCCGAGGAACCTGTGGCATCGAGTCGCGGCTCCCGCGGACCCGGGCGTGGCGACGCGATCCACCGGACGAACGAGAATCGATGACCGACCGGGACGCGCTGCTCGATCGACCTCCGGAAGCCGCGATCCGGATCCTCGCCCTCCCCTTCCTCGACGGGGCGGCCGCCGCGGCGGGGCTCCTCGAGTCGGACGGCCATCCCGAGGCGCTCCACGATTTCCGCGTGTCGCTCCGGCGGCTGCGCACGCTCCTCAAGGCCTACCGCGCCCTGCTCCGGGACAGCGTGTCGAGGAAGCAGGCGCGGGCGCTGCGGGACCTCGCCCGGAGCACCGGCGCGGCCCGCGACGCGGAGGTCCAGCTCGAGTGGCTCGTGGCGCAGGAGAAGGAGGTCAAGCCGGCCGCCCGCAAGGCCCTCGCCTGGCTGGTGGAGAAGGTCGAAGGGCGGCGGCAGGCCGCGTACGCGGCCGTGCGGGGCGAGGTGCTCCGGAAGTTCCGGGACCTCGAGGGGAACCTGCGCACCGGCCTGTCCCGCTACGAGGCCACGCTCGCCCCCGATCCCGCCCGGGCCACCTTCGCCCTGGCCGCGGCGAAGAAGGTGCGGTCCGCCGGGACCGACCTGGTCGCCGCGCTCGAGGCCGTGCGGGCTCCGACCGATGTGGAGGAGGCGCACCGCGCGCGCATCCTCGCCAAGCGGTTCCGCTACCTCCTCGAGTCGCTCCAGGGCACGTCGGTGGGGGAGTCCGCGGGTCGCCTCGTCCGCTCGGCGAAGGCGCTGCAGGAGGTCCTGGGGAAGCTCCACGACATGCACGTGCTCGCCGGGGAGATCGCCTCCTCCCTGGTCGAGACGGCGGCCGAACGCGCCCGCACGCTCCACGAGGCGCTCTACTCCGCCGAACCCGCTCTCCCCTCCCGGGACCTCCGGTCCGGGATCCTGGCGATCGACCGGCTCGTCCGCGACCGGGTGGAGGCGCTCTTCGACGAGCTTCACGCGCTCTGGCCGATCGGGCAGCCCGGGTCGTTCCCGGCCGAGGTGGAGGCGCTCGCCGCGGCGCTCGCCCGCCACGGCGGCCGCGACGCGGGAACCGGCCGCCGCTTCCTCCTCTCCTCCCTCCCCAGGATCGAGGCCGCGCCGATCGACATCGCGCAGGGGTGGATCCCCGGCCAGACGCTCCGGGAGCGCCTCGAGCGGGTGGACGCCGGCGGCGAGGAGCGCTTCTACCGCGCGGTGAGGGAAGGATCCGGCCGGCGTCGGACGGAGCTGCGGGAGGAGGCGAGCCGCCAGGTGTTCGAGCGACTCTGGCCGCTCACCGAGGGGTGCCAGGTGCGGAAACGGAGGTACCGCATCGCCGACGGGGACCTGGAGTGGGAGGTCGACGAGTTCCTCGACAGGGAACTCGTCCTCGCGGAGATCGCCGCGCACGCCCAGGGCGGGGAGATGGAGTTCCCGGATTGGCTGCGGGCGCACGTCGTGCGCGAGGTCACCGGCGAGGATCCGTACCTGGACGAGAACCTCGGGCGTTGAAGGGCTCCCGTCTCAAGCGCACGCTGATGCAGCGGCTCGCCTCCCGGGCGCGGCGGCTGCTGAACGGCCGCGGCAACGGATGGTGGGTGTCCGCCGGCGGCCTCGTCTTCAACTCCCGGCAGGAGGTGGCCCTGATCCGGCAGGGGAGGCGCTGGACCTTCCCCAAGGGCCGGCGCGATCCGGGCGAGGCGCTCGACG
>CBRGOK010000645.1:0-2509 GCA_967798035.1 uncultured bacterium | reverse complement strand
TCGGGCGAGGAGGAGGTTCGCGTGAACCGCGCCCGTCGTGACGGAACCAGGTGGACTCGGTCCTTCCCGCGGACGGGAGGCGCCCTAGACGCCTCGCCCGACCGTATGGGGGGGGCGGCCGGTCGGTCGAGCCGGCGCGAGACCGGCGGCCGTGCGACTCGATCCGCGCGCGTGGGTTCCTTCCCGCGCCCCCCCCCCGCGGACGCGATGATGTAACCGTTCGCCCGCCCATTCGTCATTACAGGGTGAACAACGCCACGGCGCCCCGAGGAGAGGGCCTGGTCGAGGGCTGCATGGATCCGTCCGCTCCAGGCTTGCCGGTCGAGCGGATCGAGCGCCGCATCTTCGCGCTCCGCGGCCGCAGGCTGATCCTCGACGCGGACCTCGCCGCGGTCTACGGAGTCTCGACGACCCGCCTGAACCAGCAGGTGCGGCGCAACCCCCGCCGTTTTCCGCCGGACTTCGCCTTCCTCCTCACGGAGGCGGAAGCCGCGAACTTGAAGTTGCGTTCTGTGAGATCAAGTTCGGGCTGGGGCGGGCGGCGCAAGCCGCCGCTCGCCTTCACCGAGCACGGGGCGGTCATGGCGGCGGCGGTGCTGAACACGCCCGTGGCCGTCGCCGCGAGCATCGCGGTCGTGCGCGCGTTCGTGAGGCTGCGGGAGATCCTCGCCTCCCACGCGCACCTCCTGCGGAGGCTCGGGGACCTCGAGAGGAAGTGCACCGGGCACGATCGCAAGCTCGAGGCGCTGTTCAGGGCCGTCCGCGAGCTCATGGCGTCCCCGAAGAGCCCGGAGAGGACGGAGCGGATCGGCTTTCGCTCGCGCGGGACTCGGGGTGGAGGCAAGCGACGCACTCCGCCCCACGGAGCCTGACCGCGCCCCCGGAGGAGGGCCCCGCCACTCGATTCGCCTGCGAGGGTTCCCTCCCGGGCCCGCCGGTGCGGGCCCCCCCGGACTCAGAGGATCACGAACGCGACCCCGGGCCCGAGCCTCAATCCCTCCGCGACGCCGAACGCCGCCGGCTGCAGGTAGATCACCCCGCCGCTCAGGGTCGGGTCGGCCGGGACGACGGCCGCGACCGACGCCGAACCAGCAGCGTCGAGCGCGCCGGCGAAGGGGACGTGGAGGACCGCCGGGTCGAGGAGGAGCGGCCCCGCGACGCCCCCGATCTGGAGGAAGGCCGGGGCTGAGGAGGCCCCGACGAACCAGAAGTCGAGGGGCGCGCCGCTCACGTCGAGGGAGACGGCGTCGCCGGGGGTGGCGAGCACCGGGTCCACGTCGAGGAAGGGAAGGCGGGCGGCCGCGGTCGAGATCCCCGCGCCGACCGTCGCCGCTCCGGGAGCGCCGGGGCAGGTGGAGGGCGGGCCGCCCGGGTCGCCCGCGCCCGGGAGGAGCGCGACCCCGGGATCGAGGAGCACCGTCGCGCCGCTCGACACGACCGCGTTCCCCCCGTTCCCGGGCGGACAGCATCCCGTGGAGATCTCGACGCCGAACCCGAAGGCCCCGTCCCCGCCGACGATCGTCCCGGCCGCCGCCCGGACGGAGGCTCCCGCCGCCGCCTCGAGTCCGTTGCCCCCGGGGAGGCCCGTCTGGGCCAGGGGGGTGAAGGAGGGGCACGAGATGGGGACCCCGTCCGAGCCGAGGAGGCTCGAGCCCCCGATCAGGGCCTCGACGGCGCCCTCGATCCGGAGCGCGGTCGATCCCGAGTTGCCGAGGACGGAGGAGGCGCCGAGCGAGAGGTTCGTGCCGGAGGCGGAGATCCCATTCCGCACGCACGCGGGGAAGTAGGGGTTGCACGAGGCCGACCCAGGCCCGCCGCACCCGGAGATCTGGGTCGCGGAGATCTGGACGTGGTCCATGAGGAGGAGGGTCCCGGGCCCGGCGAGGACGCCGTGGAAGAAATGCCCCGGCTCGATGGCGAGACCCGAGAGGGCGACGGGGCCCGCGCATCCCGAAATCATGATTGCGCCCGTGGTCTGGCCCCCGAGGCAGACGAACGAGACCAAGGCCGGAAAGGAGCTGACGATCTCGACGCTCATCCCCGCGACCAGGGCCCGCTCGCCCGCGGGGATCCCGATCACTTGGACCGGAAGAAACGGGGGCTGGTTCCCGACCTCGGACACGGTGACCAGCCCGGAGCCCACGCCGACGACGTTCAGACCCTTGTTCAGGACGAAGTGGGAGTAGGTCCCCGCGAGCACGAGGACCGTGTCCCCCGGGGAGGCGGCGTCGATCGCCGCTTGGATGGTCGTGAACTGGCCTCCGCCGCCCGGCGGAGACACGGTCCAGGTCGTCGGGAGGAGCGCGGCGCCCGACGTCGCGGTCCCGAAAAAGGCGGCGATGCAGCCGAGGGTCGTGCGGAGGTCCATGGCGCCAACGCTAGCCGGTTCCGGGGCCCTGCCAAGGGAGGAAACTGCCCCGGGACCGTGTTGATTTCGTTCGTAAGGCACTCCGGGTCCTGCGGTTGCCGAAACCTGGGGCCTGTTTCTGGAAAACCGCGCATAACCCCT
>CBRGOK010000644.1:0-2514 GCA_967798035.1 uncultured bacterium | reverse complement strand
GAGGGGGAGGCCGGAGGCGGAGAGGACGGGCGCGATCCCGAAGGAGTTCGCGCAGCCGGTCCCGACGGGGACCGCCGAGGCGGCGCCCGAGGACTGGACGACCGTGATCCGCTGGTCGGCGGCGACGCTCGTCAGGGTGTCCGCCGTCCCGTCGAGCCAGTGGACGATCACCTCGTCGACGAGGGTCGAGGAGCCGAGGCCGAAGTGGGCCGGAAGGAGGTTCTGGCTGAAGGCACCGGCCGAGGCGTTCGCGAGGCGGGTGCGGTGCTGCGTCCCGACGACGATCTCGACGGTGGCGCCGATCGCGGAGCGGTTGTCGATCGTCCCCACCGGGACGACCTGGAGCCAGTGGTTGGAGTTCCCCGAGTTCTGGTAGAGGCGGTCGCGGAAGCCGGTCGTGGCGTGGATGTCGAGGTCGCCGTCGTTGTCGTAGTCGACGAAGGCGCAGTCGAACCCGGGGCTGACGCCGAGGCTCGCCCCGGCCGCGCCCGGGACCTCGAGGAAGGAGAGGCCACCGAGATTGCGGTAGAGGCGGTTCACGCCGGCGAAGTCCTGGACGTAGATGTCGAGCCAGCCGTCGTTGTCGTAGTCCCCGACGTCGCAGCCGTGCCCGTTCGTCGGCGGCCCGAAGACGCCCGCGGCGAGGGCGATGTCGGTCATCGGGAGGACGCCGTCGTTGCGGTAGAGGTGGTTCGGCTCCATCTGCGCCCCGGCCACGAAGAGGTCGAGGTCCCCGTCGTCGTCGAAGTCGGCGAAGTCGCAGCCGTAGGTGTTGGGCTGGTAGTCCACCCCGGCCGGGGCCGCGATCTCCGTGTAGAGGAGCGCGCCGGTGCCGATCTGGTTGTTCCGGAAGAGGCGGTTGATCGTGGCGGGCCCGCAGTTCGAGACGAAGCAGTCGAAGTCCCCGTCGAGGTCGAAGTCCCCCCAGGTGACGCCGTAGCCGTGGGACTGCGGGTCGCCGAGGCCCGTCGCCGCCGTGAGGTCGGTGAAGGTCCCGTCCCCGTCGTTCGAGAAGAACTGGAACGGGGCGAGCTCCTTCGTGACGTACAGGTCGAGGTCCCCGTCGCGCTCGTGGTCGACCCAGATCACCCCCTGCGCGAAGTCGTTGTTCGCGCATCCCGAGGAGGCCGCGACGTCGATGAACGCCGCGGGGAAGTTGTTCTTGAAGAGGTTGTTGCCGTCGAAGTTGCCGAGATAGAGATCGGGCTTCCCGTCGCGGTCGAAGTCCCCCCAGGCCGCGGACCACCCGCTCGAGGCGTGGGAGACCGCCATCGAGACCGTCACGTTCGTGAAGGTGGTTCCGTCGTTGCGGAGGAGGCGGCTCGTCGAGCCCTGGTTCTGGAGGTAGACGTCGAAGTCGCCGTCCCCGTCGTAGTCGGCCCAGGCGAGGCCGCGGGTCGAGTCGCTGCTGCTCGGCCAGTTGAGCGAGGGGGCGACGTCCGTGAACGTCTGGGCGGCCGCGGCAGGGGCCAGGACGAGGAGGGCGACGGTCGAGAGGGGGGTCTTCATGGAGGGCACCGGACGGGGTCGGGGAGGGAGCGTCCGGACTGGAAAGGATGCGGCCGGCGCGCGCGCTCCGCCAGCGTGAGCGCGCCTGTCACCCGAGGGAAGGAGAGGGATAGATTGCTGCGGAGCCCACCTCCCGGGATTCCGGGAGGAGCGCCTCGCACCCGGCGACCCCGTGGCGCCGGGAGGAGACCGTTGCCATGGATCGCCCTCGAACCGCGCGCGCGCTCGTCGCCGTGCTACTCCTCGCGGGAACCCTCCGAGCGCAACTCCCGGACGGCTGGTACGCCGTCGCCTCCTTTACTCCCCTCAATTCGACCACCGCGCCTGGGACCGGAGGCGTCTTCTTCGTCCACCCTCGGACGCCCGGGGTGGTCGTCCCGGTCACCGGCCTTCCGCCCGACGTCGCGACTCCGACGCCGTTCGTCGGGGCCGACGCGATCCTCCGGCTCCCCGGCGGGGACCTCGTCGTCAACGGCTACGGCGTCTTCGGCGCGCCCGTTCACCTCTACGTCCTCACGCTCGCCGGCAGCGCCGTGACGGGGACGCAGACCTTCGATCTGGGCCTGTACACCTCCGGGCTGGGGAACCCCCAGAACGCCCTGCTCCCGAACGGGGACATCCTCGTCGCCGTGGACGGCGTCGGAGTTTCCCCCGAGCCGCTCGCCGGGCAGATCCTCGGGCGCGTCTCTCCGGCGTCGGGGACGATCGTCGCCGTCCCCGTGGCCCCGCCGCCGGCCGGCGCGATCAACGCCCTCGCCGTCGATCCTTCGGGCGCGACGGCGTTCCTCGGGATGGTCTCCTCTCCGGTCTCCTCCCTCGTCTACAGCGTGCCGGTAGCCGGCGGAGCTCCCGCGCTCGTCGCGACCCTTCCCTCCGCCGTGTCGGGCCTCGATTTCCGCTCGGGGAGCCTCCTCCTCGCCGCCTGCAACATCGTCCCCCCGTTCCTCTTCGAGATCGACCTCGCACCGACCCCCGCGACGGTGACCCCCGTGACGACGACGACCG
>CBRGOK010000643.1:0-2528 GCA_967798035.1 uncultured bacterium | reverse complement strand
GCTCCTCGCGTGCGCGGCCGCGTGTTTCGGCCTCCCCTGGCTCGAGTACCTCGCCCTCGATTTCGGAGGCGGTCATACGGCGCCGCTGGGCGCTCTCTCCCCCGCGCTCGGGGGAGGCCCCGCCTCCTCGGCCCTCCTCGGAGCGGCCGCCCTGGGGGGCTGGCTCGCTGGCCGGCGAAGAAGATGATCGGCCTCGCTGCGGTCGCGCTCCTTCCCGGGGTCGCGTATTTCGAACTCCGCGGCGTGCATCCCCTCGGCCCGCGCGCGGGACGCTGGTATCCGCTCGTCGCCTCGCGCGTGGAGGGGGGGCCCGTCACCTTCGATACCGATTCGGGCTCGGTGCAGTGGACCGGGACGATCGGGCCCGACTCGCGGGTCGAGGGGGCGATCCTCCCGCGGCAGGGAGACGCAGCGGCCCACGCCCGGGTCGGCGCGGCGCCCGGCGCGAGCCTCACCCTGCCGCCTCCGCCCGCCGGGCCCGTCGCGCTGGGGATCGGGCTCTCGGAGGCCGAGCGTGGGAGCCTGGCGGCCGGCGGCTGGATCGTGAGCCTCCTCGACCCCTCCCACCTCTCGGAGCTCGAGCCGTTCCGGCTCGATCTCGCGGACCTCGTCGTCTTCGGCGACCGCTCCCCGGCTCTAGGGGAGGGGGCGGTCTCGGCGGCGGAGCGCTGCCTGGGGGCGGGGATCCCGGTGGCGGTCGCCGAGGAGGCGGCCCTGGCTCTCTTCGCGGGTCGCCCCCCGAGGGGACTCCGCCCGATCGCGGAGCCCGCGCGCGGGAAGGATCCGCCGCTGCGGGTGCGCGAAGGGGCAGCCCCGCCGAGGATGGTCGCGTTCTGCGGCCTCGAGGGGAGCCTGGGCGCCCTGCTCCTCGGGCCTATCGCTCTCGTCCTCCTCGGCCCGCTCCTTCGGGGTCGGTCCGGGGACAGGAAGGCCTCGATCGCCGCCCTCGTCGGTGGGGCGGCCCTCACGCTCCTCGCCGGGACGATCCCCCTTCCACCCTCTTCCGAGATCGGGCTCGCGATCCTCGATCCCGCCTCGGGAGCGACCCGCTTGGTGAGGATCGTCCTGGATGGGGGAACGAGGGTCTTTCCTCTGCAGGGGGGTGAGGGAGTGTGGCCCGGCAGGGAGTCGGACCGGCTCGAGGTGGAGCGGACCCCCGGCGGAACGTCGTTCCGCGTGAGGGGAGCAGCCCGCGTCGCCGGGGTCGGACCCTCCCCGCTGCGAGTCACCCACCTCGAGGGGGAGAGGGGCACCCTCTCGCTCGATCCGGTCGGGCCGGGGTGCGTCCTGCGGGAGGGCCGGATCGTCGGCGCGGTCCGCCCGCTCGGGCGCGGGGACCGGATCCCCCCCGAGGTCGAACGGGAGGGGTCACGTCCCTCGCGCCGCCTGCGAGCTCTCCTCGACCTGATCGAGCCTCCGCCCGGCGAGGTCTTCCTCGCGGAGATCGCCGCGCCGGGAGGCCCGGCCACCTTCCTCCTCGCCCGGTCGAGCGGGGATTGACCGGTCCGCCGCCTCCGCTACACTCCTCCGCCCTTCCTCCACGAGCGGTCCCCGGAACCGGCGGGACCGGGGAGAGGTCCGCGCACCGGCCGGTTCCCGCGAACGAAGAGACTCCCTTGCCTGCCCCGATGAACCGAACGATCAGCGCCAAGGCGCCCGAGGTGCCGCGGGGGTGGTTCCTCGTCGACGCCGCGGCGGAGCCCCTCGGCCGCATGGCCGCGCGGGTGGCCCGCGTCCTCATGGGGAAGCACCGGCCCCTCTACACCCCGCACTGCGACACCGGAGAGTTCGTCGTCGTCGTGAACGCCTCGAACACGAAGCTCACGGGGAAGAAGGCCACAGAGAAGATCTACCAGCGGTACTCGGGGTATCCGGGGGGCCGCAAGGAGATCCCCTACCCCCGGTTCGCCGCCAAGGACGCGACGCGGCCGATCCGGGTCGCCGTCGAGCGGATGCTCCCCAAGGGTCCCCTCGGCAAACGGATGCTCCGCAAGCTCAAGGTCTACGCGGGGACCGACCACCCGCACGTCGCGCAGCGGCCGCAACCCTTCCCCGCCTGACATGCCCGACCCGAACCCTCCCCTCCCGGCCCCGGATTCGCCTGCGCCGGAGTCCCCCGCGGCCGTCCCCGCCCCCGCGGCGAGCGCGGCCGCTCCCTCGGCGTTCCCCGTCCCCCCTCCTCCCCCTCCCCCCTCTGGCGAGGGTCCCTTCCTCGGCACGGGACGACGCAAGACGTCCGTCGCCCGGGTTCGCGTGAAGGTCGGGTCGGGGGCGGTCCGGATCAACGACCGGGAGCTGCGCGAGTTCTTCCGTGGGGACCAGGACCGGATGGTCGCCACGAGCCCCCTCAAGTGCACCGGGATGGGGGAGCGGGTGGACGTCTGGGTGAACGTCGAGGGAGGCGGGAGCACCGGGCAGGCGGGCGCCGTCTGCATGGGGCTCGCCCGGGCCCTGCGCCGCTACAGCGAGACCTTCGAGCCGGCGCTGCGGGAAGCGGGGCTCCTCACCCGGGACTCGCGGAAGAAGGA
>CBRGOK010000642.1:0-2536 GCA_967798035.1 uncultured bacterium | reverse complement strand
CTCGCCGGGGCCGACGCGCGGCAGGCCCTGACGAAGGGGGTCCGCGAGAACTCCCGGCGCCGGGGCGACGTCGACGGGGACGGGATGGAGGAGATGCTCGTCGCGCGGGACCACTTCGCGCGGGCCCTGCGGATCGGGGCGGGCGGGGCGCTCGAGGTCCTCGACCAGTTCAACGGACCGACGCCCGAATCGCAGGTCTTCGGGGCGCTCGCCGCCGATCTCGACGGGGACGGCCGGCCCGAGGTCGCGCTCCTCGACCGCAAGCGCGAGGCGGTCGTCCTCCTCGCGCGGGGGGCGAAGGGATTCGAGGGGGCCGGCGAGGTCGAGGTCGGGGCGCTCTCCTTCCGCGGCGCGGAGGCGGCCGACCTCGACGGCGACTCGCGCCCGGACCTCCTCCTCTTCGCCGAGGACCGCTTCGCGGTGGTCCCGAGCCGCGCCTCCGAGGCCGCCCTCGTCGAGGCCGCCCAGTACGAGTCGACGATCCCGAACGCCTTCTACGAGAAGGCGCTCGTCGGCGACGCGAACGCCGACGGGCGCCCCGACCTTGTCCTCCTCGAGACGGGAAGCGCGCGGCTCGACCTCCTCGCCGTCGAGGGGAGGCGCCTCAGCCACGCGCTCCAGTTCCGGGTGTTCGAGCAGCGCAGCTTCGAGCAGCAGCGCCGCTCCTCCGAGCCGCGCGAGGCGCTCCTCGCCGACGTGACCGGGGACGGCAAGGCCGACCTCGCCCTCCTCGTCCACGACCGCCTCCTCCTCTATCCGCAGGAGTGACCCCATGGCTTCCCTCCGGCTCCTCCTCCCGCTCCTAGGCGCCCTCGCCGCTCCCGGCCCCGCCCAGGACGCGCCGCCGATCTTCCGGCTCCTCCCGCGCGAGACGATCGCCGCCCTCGGCGTGGAGGGAGCCCCCGCCGTGAAGGCGGCCTTCGAGGAGTCGATCTACGGCCGGCTCTGGGCGGAGAAGGAGGTGAAGACCTGGCTCGCGCCCCTCGTCGGCCTGTGGGACCGGGGGATGGAGGAGATGAAGGGGGAGGTCGGCTTCACGGTCGCCGACCTCTGGGACACGATGGAGGGGGGGGTCGCCGTCGCGATCCTCGACCTCGTGAAGCGGGAGGGGAAGGAGGACCCGGGCCTCACGATCGGCCTCGTCGCGGACCTGGGTGGGAAGCGGGACCGGTTCGAGTCCCTCCTCGAGAAGGCGATCGAGAAGGCGAAGGAGGGGGGGGAGATCTCCCGGGCGGAGGAGGAGTATCGCGGGACGAAGATCCAGGTCCTCCGTCCGTCGGAGGCACCCGAGGAGGGGGAGGAGGAGGCGCGGATGCGCTTCGCCTTCGTCGGGAGCGCCTTCGTCTCCTGCGCCTCGAACCTCAAGGAGGACCGCCTCGAGTCGCTGCTCGACCGGGCCCAGGGTCGGGAGGAGGAGAACTCGATCCTCCGCTCCGAGCGGTTCCGCCAGGCGGCGGCGAAGGCGGGGCGCGGGTCGCTCTTCGCCTACGGCGACCTCGAGCGGGTCTGGAAGGTCGTGCGCGGATCCGGCGACCCCGAGGGGGAGGAGAAGGCGAAGGCCCTCGGGGTGTTCGACCTCCACACGGTCGCCTTCTCTCTCGGCTTCGGGAAGGAGGGGACCCGCGCGGCGGGCTACCTCGGCGGGGCGCGCAGCGGCCTCTTCTCCCTCGCGCAGATGCCGACCGGGGAGTTCCGGACCGCCTCCCTCGCCCCCGCGGACGCGGCGAGCTTCTCGGCCTACCGGATCGAGCTGAAGAAGATCTGGGACCTGATCGTCCGGATGGCGTCGGAGTTCGAGGGGGAGGAGGGGGAGGCGCGGCGGGAGATCGAGGCGAAGGAGAAGGAGTTCGGATTCTCGATCGGCGAGGACCTCCTCGCCTCCTTCGGGGACGAGGTCGCGCTCTTCGCGGGGCGCCCCGACCCCGAGGAGGCGGACGTCTTCGCCGCGGAGGACCCCGAGAGCGCGATGCTGTCGGGGATCACCCGCGCGACGATCCTCTTCGCCCTCCGGCACGCCGAGAAGCTCGAGGGGTACCTCGAGACGCTCCTCAAGAGGGCGGGGCTCGGGGCGACCCTGAAGACCGAGGAGTACCAGGGGCGGCGGATCCACTCCCTCATGGCCTTCACGGTCCCCCTCTCCTACGCCGTCGCCGGCGACACCCTCGTCCTCGGGTTCGCCCCCGAGCGCGTCCAGGAGGTCCTGCGCCGGATCGAGAGTCCCGACACCCCCTCCCTGAAGGAGAGCGAGCGCTTCCTCCAGGCGCTGGCGCCGCTCCCCCAGCCGCGCGCCGCGGTGAGCTACGCCGACGCGGAGGCGCGCCGCGAGGGGATGGTGGGGGGCTGCAAGATGCACGCCGGGATGATCTCGAGCCTGGGGATCGAGGTGCACGACCTCGGGGAGAAGGGGCCGGCCCCGCCGTTCGACGTCGCCGCCCTCTTCGAGAAGTTCCCGGCGGCGGCCCTGAAGCGGCACTGGAAGCGGGACAGCGCATCGACCCTCGTCCCCGACGGGGACGGGATCCTCTGGGTCTCCCTC
>CBRGOK010000641.1:0-2540 GCA_967798035.1 uncultured bacterium | reverse complement strand
GAGAGCCGGCCCGCCGTCCCGCGCGAGAAGGTGATGCAGATCCTCGACCGGCTCGCGGAGCTCGAGAAGGAGCGGGAGGCGCTCGAGGCGAGGATCCGCCAGGCGCAGCGCGTGCCCGTGGAGAAGGACTGGTGACGAAACTGTCCCGGACCCGTGTTGATTTCACGCGTAAGCCCTTCCTTGGCTTACGGTTGTCACCAGGTGGGGCCTGTTTTTCGAAAGACGAACCTAACTTGTTGATTCGAAACGGCCCGGCCGTGGTCATCAACACGGTTCTGGGGCAGATTCAGTGGTGATCCCCCTCCTTCTCGCGCTCGCGCTCTCCCCCCAGGAGGAGATCTCCGTCTCCAGCGTCCTCGAGCCGACGGTGATCAAGCTCGGCGACGTGGCGCTCCTCCGGGTCGAGGTGAGCGGGGGGGAGGATGCGGAGATCGGGCCCCTCCCCGAGGTGAAGGGGTGCCACCTGCGCCGCGCCGGCCCCCCCGCTCGCAGCGAGCGCCTGAGCATCGTCAACCGGACCCGCCGCCACTGGATCTCCCTCGTCTACACGATCGTCGCGGCCCCCGACGCGGAGGGGGAATACGACCTCCCTCCGATCCCGGTGACCGTCCGGGGCCGGCCCTTCGAGACGAAGCCCGTTCGCCTGACGGTCGTCCGTGACTTCCGCGGTGCGTCCCTCGCCTTCCTCGACGTCGCAGGTCCCAAGCGGGCCGTCTTCCGGGGAGAGGTCTTCCGGATCGATGCGACCTTCGGGATCCGCGAGGACCTCGTCGCGGCGAGGGCCGTCTCCGAGCCCGCCCTGCGGGCGGCCTGGGCGGAGGACCTGCGCGACGCCGTACGCCTCGAGATCCCCCCTCCCTCGCGCGAGGCCGCCCAGCAGATCGGCCTCAACGGTCGCGCCGCGTACGTCTCCCGCATCGTGTCGATCCGGCGGGGCGAGGCGGGGTTCGTCGCCTGGCGCCTCTCGGTCCCGTTCGTCGCCTCCTTCCCCGGGCGCATCCCCGTCGGGAAGACCTTCTTCGTCTTCGAGCGGATCGTGCGCCGCGGGAGCGGCTTCTTCGGCCAGGACGAGGGCGAGCGGATGTTCCTCGACGCCCCGGCCTTCGAGGTCGAGGTGAAGGAGCTGCCGGAGGAGGGACGGCCCGAGGGCTTCGGCGGCGCGATCGGGAGATTCGGGGTCGAGACGGACGCGAACCCGCGCGACGTGAAGGTCGGGGAGTCGATCCGGCTCGTGCTCCGGATCTCGGGGGAGGGGAACCTCGGGTTCCTCGAGCCCCCCGACCTCGAGCGGGCCGCCGGCTTCGAGCGCTTCCGCTTCTTCGGCCGGCTCGAGGAGAAGGGGGAGGGGAAGCGGGAGGTCGTCTACGACCTCGCCCCGCTCGGAGAGGACGCCTCGACCCTCCCCTCCGTCCTCTTCCCCTACTTCGATCCGGAGGAGGGGGCGTACCGAACGGCGAAGACGGATCCGATCCCGCTCCGCGTCCGCCCGCTTCCCCCGGGAGAGCGACTCCCCGACCTCCCCGGGACAGCGACCGAGTCGGCCCCGAAGGACGACCTCCGGGACGCGAAACCCGTCTTCTCCGTGCGGCCGCGCGCGGAGGATCTCTCTTCGGGGGCGGCCGTCGTCGCCTTCCTCCCGCCCCTCGCCTGGTTCGGCGCCCTCGCCCTGCGGCGGCGTCGCCAGCGCAGGGAGCGGGATCCGGGCGGATGGCGTCGCCGTCGGGCGGCGTCGGGCTTCCGAGGGAGGGCTGCGGCCCTGCGACCGAGATTCGAGGCCGGCGACCCGCGCGAAGCCTGCGCCGAGCTCGCTCGCACGGTGGCCGCCTACCTCGCCGACCGCGAGGGGACCGCGGCCGAGGCGGTGATCGGCGCCGACGTCGCAGCGCGCCTGCGAGCCCGAGGGGAGCCGGAGGCTCTCTCGCGCGCCTTCGCGGAACTCCTCGAGGCGTGCGACCGCGCGACCTTCGCGGGCCAAACGAGCCCCGGCGAGGGCCGCGCCCTCCTCGAGCGGACCCTCGATCTTGTGGAGCGAATGGAAAAGGAGGGGGCGGCTCGGTGATCGCTGTCTTCCTCGGCCTCCTCCTCGGATTCGCGCAGGACCCCCTCGAGCGCACCCTCGCTGAAGCCTTCGCGGAATACCGCGCCGGCGCATATGCCGCGGCGCGCGACCTCTACGGCCAGGCGGTCGCTGCGGGGGCCGACGGGGGGGAGATCCGGTACAACCTCGGCAACTGCGAGGCGCGGACGGGGAACTGGCCCGTCGCCCTCGCGGAGTACCGCCGCGCGCAGGCCTTCCTCCCCCGGGACGCCGACGTCCGGCACAACATCGAGGTGGCGCGCCGGAAGCTCGGCCTTCCGACCCCGTCCCCTGGCCTGACGGACACCCTCCGGGCATTCCTTTCCGGCTTCACGCGCGGCGAACTCCTGCGGGCGTCCCTCCTCGCGGAGGCGCTCTTCTTCGGCGCTCTCGTCCTGCGAACCCTCCGCCCCTCGAGGTTCGCGCGCGTCCTCTCCGTCGGGACGGGAGGCGTGCTCCTTGC
>CBRGOK010000640.1:0-2550 GCA_967798035.1 uncultured bacterium | reverse complement strand
CGTCGTGGAACTTCGCGGACAGGCCGAGGGATCCCTCCCCCCGCTTCACGACGAGGTCGCGCGCCGCCCGCACGAGGGCGGGGTCGGTCGAGGCGACGAGGAGGTCGCGGTCGCGGGCGAGGTGGAGGTCGCGCCCCCCCGCGGCGCCGGCGAGGACGAGGGTGTTCCCCTCCCCGGTCCGCACGTCGAGCCCGGGGACGACCCGGTCACGGATCCAGCCGTAGCGGAGCCCCGCCAGGCCGAGCTTCATCCTCCAGGAGATGCGCGCGTAGAAGGCGGCCGAGGCCTGGGCGAGGTCGGGCCCGCGGAAGGTGCCGGCGACCGCCACTTCGCGACCGAGGAGGTCCCGCATCGCGTCGAACTGCGGCACGCGGGCGAGGGCCCCCTCGAGGTTGGCGAGCCGGTCCCGGATCGCGTGGCGGCGCTCGAGGCCGCCGTACTCCTCCGACTCGAGGAAGGCCGGCCACACCGGATTGCGCTCGAGGTCGCCGAAGCCGCGCGGCCGGGGGAAGCCCTCGAAGTCGCGCGCGAGGTCGGCCTTCCGGACGAAGAAGTCGACGGTGGCCGGCACGACGAACTCGATGCGACCGAACGTCCCCTCGAACGGGTTGAAGAAGAAGGTCGAGAAGGCGAAGTAGGCCGTGAACCCGAGGACGCCGAGGACGAGGAGGAGGATCCTCCCCCGCCGGCGCCGGGGCCGATCGGAAGGAGCACCCCGGACGGGAACGCGCGCGGCGGAGGGCGTGGCGGGCGAGGAGGGGCGCGGCATTCTACGCCGCGACCTTCGACCGTCCGCCGAGGACTCCTCTTCCCTCCCCCCGGGAGCCGCGAGGGGCGCCCCCTATAATCCCTCGGCTCCTCCCCCCCGCCTTGCCCCTCCGCATCGCCTCCCGGGCCGCGAACCTCGCCCCCTCGGCCACCCTCGAGATCGACGCCCTCGCCAAGTCCCTCGCCGCGCGCGGCGAGGACCTCGTCGCCTTCGGCGCGGGCGAGCCCGACTTCGACACCCCGACCCCGATCGCCGACGCGGCCGTCACGGCGATCCGGGGCGGCAAGACCCGCTACACGCTCGCCTCGGGGATCCCCGAACTGCGGGCGGCGATCGCCGAGGACTTAGGGCGCCGCCACGGGGTCGCCTACGCCCCCGACCAGATCGTCGTCGGCAACGGCGCGAAGCACGCGATCCACGACGCCTTCCAGGTCCTGATCGATCCCGGCGACGAGGTCCTCCTCCCCTCCCCCTACTGGGTCTCCTACGCCGAGATGGTGCGCCTGTCGGGGGGGGTCCCCGTGGTCGTCCCCTCGGACGGCTCCTGCCGCCCCCACCTCGAGCGGCTCGCCGCCGCCTGCACGCCCCGCACCCGCGGGATCGTCATCAACTCGCCGAACAACCCGAGCGGCGCCGTCTACACCCGGGCCGAGGTCTCCGGGATCCTCGAGATCGCGCGCGCCCACGACCTCTGGCTCCTCTCCGACGAGGTCTACGAGCGGATCACGCGCCCCGATGTCCGCCACGTCTCCCCCGCCTCCCTCGGGGGGGACGCCCCCGAGCGGGTGGTGATCGCCTCCTCCGTCTCGAAGACCTTCGCGATGACCGGCTGGCGGATCGGCTACCTCGCAGCGCCCACCGCCGTCGCGAAGGCCGCCGCCGTCCTCCAGAGCCAGACGACGAGCAACCCGAACACCCCGGCGCAGTGGGCCTCGGTCGCCGCGCTCCGGGGCGACTCGCGCCTCTTCCAGGGGATGATCGACGAGTACGACCGCCGCCGCCGCCGGATCGAGGAGGCGATCGCGACGACCCTCCGCCTCGAGTGCCCGCCCCTCCAGGGGACCTTCTTCGCCTTCCCGCGGGTCGAGCCCCTCTTCGGCCGCTCATTCGAAGGCGAGGTCGTGAAGGACTCCGCGACCCTTGCCTCCCTCCTCCTCAAGAAGGCGAAGGTCGTCACGGTCCCCGGCTCCGCCTTTGGCGCCGAGGGGCACATCCGCCTCTCCTACGCGACCTCCCTCGACCGGATCGACGAGGGGATGCGGCGCATCAAGACCTTCCTGATCGCGCTCCGGTAGCCCCTCACCTCGCCGCGCAGATCCGGCCGACGAACCGGTCGACCGCTTCCGTCCACTCCCGGCGGTGGACCAGGAAGAGGTCGTTGTGGCCGCAGTCCTCGAACTGCGCCCACTCCTTCTCCCCCAGCGCCGCCTCGAAGAGCCTCCTCGTCTGCCCGAACGGGACGACCTCGTCCCTCCGCGCCGCGAGGAAGAGCTTCGGCGCCGCGAGCTTCGAGATCTTCCCGAGGTTGTCGAACTTCCTCGGCACGATCCACCGCAACGGCGGCAGCGGAATCACCTGCGTCGCCATTTCGGCGATCGAGAGAAACGGCGACTGGAGGACCATCCCCGCGCAGGGCCGCTTCGCAGCCAGGTCGATCGCGACGGCGCACCCGAGCGATTCGCCGAGCAGGACCAGGCGATCGGGCGCGACTCCGGCGGACCCCGTGAGGTGCCCGTAGGCCGCCTCCGCGTCGAGGTAGACGCCCGCCTCGCCCGGCTTTC
>CBRGOK010000639.1:0-2556 GCA_967798035.1 uncultured bacterium | reverse complement strand
CGCCGACGGGCGCCTCCCTCGCGTTCGTCGCGAACCGCAACGGGGACCCCGACCTCGACCAGAACGACGACATCTGGGTCGTCTCCGCGGAGGGGGGAGGGGAGCCGCGGCGCCTGACCCTCAACGACGGGCCCGACTTCTCCCCCGCCTGGTCGCCCGACGGGAAGTGGATCGCCTACGTCGGGACCGAGGCGATCGACGACCTCAAGGCGGAGGAGGACCTCTGGGTCGTGCCGGCCGAGGGGGGGAAGCCGGTGAACCTCACGGCCTCCTTCTCGAACGATCCCGAGTCCCCGGTCTTCTCCCCCAACGGCGGATCGATCCTCTTCCGCGCGAGCGTGCGCGGGAACGCCCACGTCTTCACCGTCCCGCGCGAGGGGGGGGAGGTCGAGCAGCGCATCGGCGGGGACCGGGTGATCTCCGACTTCTCCGTTTCCAGGGACGGGAACACGATCGCCTTCGTCGCCTCCGATCCGATGCGCCCCCCCGCGCTCTCCGTCATCCTCCGGGACGGGACGGGGGAGAAGCCCCTCCACGACCCGAACGCGGAGCTCCTCGCCGGGCGCCTCGCCAAGCCCGAGGAGATCCGCGTCGCCACCCCCGACGGACACCAGGTCCACGGCTGGGTGCTGCGGCCTCCGAACTCCGACCCCTCCCGGAAGTACCCCTGCATCCTCTACGTCCACGGGGGACCCTACTCCTTCTTCGGGAACCGATTCTCCCAGGAGTTCCAGTTCCTCGCCGCGCGCGGATTCGTCGTCCTCTACGTGAACCCGCGGCTGTCGGCCGGCTACGGCGAGGGGTGGAGGCGGGCGGCGGGAGGGGAGTGGGGGGCTCCGGTGTTCCGG
This sequence comes from uncultured bacterium, assembly GCA_967798035.1. Taxonomy (GTDB): domain Bacteria; phylum Planctomycetota; class UBA1135; order UBA1135; family JAKEFM01; genus JAKEFM01. Next base: position 1,708 of record CBRGOK010000639.1, on the reverse strand, counting down.
GACCTCACGACCGCGCTCGACCACCTCCTCTCCCTCGGCTTCGTCGACGAGGAGCGCCTCGGGATCGCGGGCGGGTCCTTCGGCGGCTACATGGCGACGTGGGCGATCGGCCACACGGACCGCTTCAAGGCGGCGGTCGTCGAGCGCTGCGTGAGCGACCTCCTCTCGTTCTGGGGGACCACGGACGTCCCGCGGTTCGTCGAGATGGAGTTCGGCGGACTCCCCTGGGACAACCTCGACCGGCTGCGCAACCAGTCCCCTCTCTCCTACCTCGACCGGGCGAAGACCCCGACGCTCCTCATCGCGGGCGAGAAGGACGCGCGGACCCCCGCCTCGCAGACGGAGCTCGTCCACCGGGCCCTCCGACGGCGCGGCGTCCCGGCCCGGATGGTCGTCTACCCGCGCGAGGGGCACGAGCTGTCGCGCAAGGGCGAGCCGGTCCACCGCGTCGACCGCATGAACCGGATCGCCGCCTGGTTCGAGACCCACCTGATGCCCAAGAGTCCGACGGACACCGTCTCCCCTTCCGACATCGGGGGCGGCGCGAACCGGTGATCGCCCTCGCCCTCCTCCTCCTCGGCGGGGACGAGGTCGCCGCGCGCGCCGCCCGCCTCCACCGCGAGGCGATCGTCGCCGACGGGCACGTCGACACGCTCCAGCGCGTCCTCCTCGACGACGCCGACATCGGCCGCCGCCTCCCCGACGGGCACGGCGACCTCGTCCGCTTCGCGGAGGGGGGGCTCGACGTCCCCTTCCTCGCCCTCTGGGTCGACCCGGTCTTCCTCGGCCCGGCGGCGGTGAAGCGGACCCTCCGCCTCGCCGACGCGTTCCGCCGCGTCTGCGACGCCTTCCCCGACCGGATCGCGCAAGCGAGGACCGCCAAGGAGGCGGAGTCCCTCGTCGCGGCCGGGAAGGTCGCGGCGGTGATGACGATCGAGGGAGGGCACGCGATCGACGACGATCTCGCCGTGCTCCGGGAGTTCCACCGGATGGGGGTCCGGGCGATGACCCTCTCCCACACGAACACGAACAACTGGTGCGACTCCTCCGGGGACAAGCCCCGCCACGGAGGCCTCTCCGACTTCGGCCGGTCGGTCGTCGCCGAGATGAACCGGATCGGGATGCTCGTCGACGTCTCCCACGTCTCGGACGAGGCGTTCTTCGACGCCCTCGAGGCGACGAGGAAGCCCGCCATCGCGACCCACTCCTGCTGCCGGGCCCTCGCGAACCACCCGCGGAACCTGACGGACGACCAGCTCCGCGCCCTCGGGAAGAACGGCGGCGTCGCCTGCATCACCTTCGTCGCCTCCTTCGTCGACGAGGGGTACCGCAAGGCGACCGAGTCGACCTACGACCCGCAGGGGGAGGAGAAGGATCTGCTCGCGAAGTTCGGCACGGACCTCGAGGGGTTCGCGCGCGCCTCCTACGCCCGGTTCCGGAAGGAGACGCCGAAGGCCCCCCGCCCTCCACTCGAGAGCCTCCTCGCCCAGATCGACCACGCGGCCCAGGTCGCCGGCTTCGACCACGTCGGGCTCGGATCCGACTTCGACGGGATGACGGCGTCCCCCGAGGGGATCGAGGACGCCTCCTCCCTCCCGAGGATCACGGAGGCCCTCCTCCGCCGCGGCTGGAGCGAGGAGAACGTGAGGAAGCTCCTCGGCGGAAACGTCCTCCGCGTCATGCGGGAGTCGATCGGGGAGTAGTCCCC
>CBRGOK010000638.1:0-2564 GCA_967798035.1 uncultured bacterium | reverse complement strand
AGGTGGGAGCGCCGCCCGACAGGGGGAGGCGCGTGACGAAGGCGTCCCCTCCTCCGTTGAAGGTCCCGCCGTTGTAAGTAGTGTCGGGCGCTCCCGCCGTGACCGGGAAGAAGGAGGAGCTCGTCGTTCCAGCGACGATGGCGGCGCCGCCGGCGTCGAGGACGAGAGAGCGCGCGACCTCCTGCTGCGAGTCCCCCAGGAAGGTCGAATACGTGAGGGAGTTCCCCGACACGGCGAGGCGAGTCACGAAGGCGTCGGAACCGAGGTTGTAGGTCGTGTCGAACGCTCCCGGAGTCGTGGGGAAGCTCGAGGAGATCCCGTTTCCGTCCGTGTAGCCCGCGACGACGGGCGCGCCCGAGGCGTCGAGCGCCAGGGCGTAGGGCTCCTCCGAGCCGGGACTCCCGAGGAACGTCGAGTAGATGAGAGAGGATCCCGACGGGGAGAGGCGGGCGACGAAGACCTCGGTCGAGCCGTCGTAGCCCGTGTCGAAGGCGCCGGGGGTGGTCGGGAAGAAGGCCGAGAGAGTCCAGCCGGCCAGGATGGGGGCCCCCGTCGCATCCAGGGCGAGCGCCGACACGTCCTCGGCGGCGATCGCCCCGAGGAAGGTGGAGTAGGTGGGCGGCCCTCCGGACAACGGAAGGCGCGTGACGAAGGCGTCGAGAGTGCCGTTGAAGTCCGTGTCGAAGGCGCCCGGCGTGGTCGGGAAGTCGCTGCAGCCCGTGGAGCCCGCGACGACCGCGAAGCCCGATCCGTCGAGCGCCAGCGCGCGTGCGACGTCGGTTTGGAAGTCGCTCCCGGCCAGGTAGGTCGAGTAGAGGAGTTGGGGGTCCACGACCAGCGCGAAACCCTCTCTTCGCGCGGGCGCGTCGAAGCCGAATCGATCCTCGCCGAGGATCCGGTACGAGCAGGAAACAGGGCGACGGTCGCCGGGCACCGCCTCCTCCCAGGCGCGAGGTCTCGGTTGGCGGACCTCGCCGAGGGCCGTGGCGATGACGAGGGTTCCCTCCGCGTCGAGCCGCAGCGGCCCGCTCGACCCCTCGACCCGGACGACCACGCACGAGAGGCCTGCCCCCGGCTCGAGGAGGAGGTCGTACTCGAGGATGGAGTCGTGCTCCCGGACCAGGAGATCCACGCCGTCGTGGAGATCCCGGTAGACGGCCTTCCCGAAGCCGGGCACGTCCGTGCGCCAGCGGGAGGGGTCGTTCCCGAGGAAGAAGTGGTGGAGAGTCGGCGTCTCCTCGAGCCCCACGAGACACGACCCCTCGCTCGCTCCCTCGAGCACGAGCCGCAGGTTCACCCCGACCGCCCGCCCGACTCCCGACGGGTTCGGTCCCGTCGCGGGCGTCCACTCCGCGCTCGGGTTCCCCGCCAACGGTTCGCCCTCCGCCCGGACGAGTCGGATCCAGATGGAATCCGGGGCGAGGTAGATCGATGCTCCGCCAGGCCGTCGCGCGACGAACCGGGCGGGGCCTTCCCACTGGCCTCCATTCTCGACGAAGGTGAGGGGAAGTCGGGCGAGCGAGGCGCGAACGGAGGCCTCTAGACAGCCGAGGTCCCCCGGCGAACGCGTCGCGGAGGCGCAGGGCGGCAAGGCCGGCTCGTTCCCCGTCCCCTGATCTCCCGAAGGCACGAGGCAGGCCGCGGCGCCGAGAACCAGGAGATCTAGCACCGTACTCATTCGCCACCTACCTGCGAGTGCGGGCGTGGCGGTGATTCTCGCCAGCGTCCGCAGAGCGATCAAGGTAGCGCGCGGGCGATCGCCGCCCGGCTCACCTCACTCGCTCCGACGCCCACCTTCCGAACCGGAGCTGCCCGTCGGTCGTCCATCGGTAGTGCCCGTCCCGGAATCGGACGCCCCTGCGAGGATCAAGCCGGGCGGATGCGATGAGCGGGAATGCCCTTCGCCGGCGGAGCGTGTCGCGGGTTCCAGTCTGACGAGCGGAAGCAACCTGACGGCCGGCCGCGCGAGAGACCCTCAGGGGATCGTGATCGTCGCGCTCGCGGAGGCGTCGGGCAGGACGGCCGTCTGGGTTTGCGTCCCCTCGGCTCCGAGGCGGAAGGTTCCCTCGGGGAGTCCCGTCAGCGTCAGGCGTCCCGAGGCGTCGGTCCGGAATGACCCGTCGCTCGCGCCGACGAGGCCCCCGGAAACCCAGACGCGTACGTCGATGCCAGTGGAGACGTCGGTCACGCCGATCGCCACTCCCGCCCGGGGGGACCCGTCCGCTCCCTGTGCCACGATCTCGAGATCGCCCCGCCGGCGGATTGCCAGGTCGACGCGTAGGTTCTCTCCCACGTTCAGACCGAGGGGTGCTCGGAGGGGAAAGATCCCCTAGACGGATACCTCGACCTCGTAGTCTCCGCTTGCCAGTCCTCTGATTGAGGCAGGCCCGTCCGCACCTGTCACGACGGGGGCGGGGAGCGGCCAGTTGGGGTCCCCGCTCCGGTGGAGGGTGAGAGTGACTCCGGAGGCCGAGCTGCCGTCCGGTCGGCGACAGGCGAGGGCGATCGAGGCCTCGGGCTCCAGCTCGACCTCCACGTGCACGGCTCTGTCGTCCGGAACTTCG
>CBRGOK010000637.1:0-2570 GCA_967798035.1 uncultured bacterium | reverse complement strand
CGAGGGGTGAGGTCCTCCACGGCGAACGGCCCCGATTGTACGCGGGCTCCGCGGGGTTGATTCGGGGGTCCCGTTCCCTACAATCCCGCCGCTCTTCGGAACGCGACGGAGCGACCGCCTGCCTGCCGGGGGCGGCGCGCGCGTCAGACCTCTCCGGATGTCCCCGGAAGGACCGGACAGCCTGCCCCGCCGAGTTGCCAAAGGACTCGGCGGTTCTCACGGTCGTCTGGCGGGCCTCGGGATCGAATTCGCGGCGGCGATCGCCCTGTTCGGTCTCGGGGGCTACCTTCTCGATGGGCGCCTCGGCACGCGTCCGTGGCTGCTCGTCGCCGGGATCTTCCTCGGGGCGGCGGCAGGGTTCTACCGGCTCGTGAAGGCCGCCTTCCCGAGCGCGAAGGACCCGCCGCCCCGGGCGGGCTCGACCCCGAGGTAGGGGTGGAGAGACGGCGACTCCCCTTTGCGCTCTCGGGGGCGCTCGCCGCGGCCGCGGTCCTCGCGGCGGCGGTCGCGTTCCTCGGTCCGAGGTACGGGAGAGCGGTGGCGACGGGCGCCGGGCTCGGACTCGGGTTCGGCGCGGCCGCGACGCTCCTCGCGTTCCGGTGGGTGCTGCGCGCTTCGGCGCGCGGGTCGCGGGACCTGTTCAAGCTCTTCGGGATCGGATTCGTGACGAAAGTCCTCCTCCTCGCCGGCGGGACCCTCGCGGGTCACCTCGCCGGCCTCTACCACCCCGCGGCGTACGCGATCGGGTTCGCCGCGGGATTCACCGTCGTCGCTGCCGCCGGGGTCGTGGAACTTCTCCTGAGCGGCGCGCGGGAGGGGAGGCGGCCGTGATCGCCGTGCTCGCGCAGCACGGGGCGGGGGGAGGAGGGGGGAAAGACCCGGGGTCGGTCTTCCTCGACCTCTTCGGCCACCTGAGCCCGCACGTGATCGGCACCGTCCGGATCGGCGGCCTCGAGCTGCCGATCTTCAACCTCCAGATCTTCCAGATCCTCGCCGTCGCCTTGATCGTCCTCCTCTTCGCCGGGGCCGGCCGGTCGGTGGACGCGCCGCGCCCCTCGGCGCTGCGGCGGATCACGATCGCCTGGGTCGAGTGGATCCGTGACGAGATGGTCTACCCCGTGATGGGGGCGGAGCGGGGCCGGAAGTTCCTCCCCTTCTTCCTCTCCATCTTCTTCTTCGTCGTCGCCTGCAACCTGATCGGGCTCCTGCCGCACGGGGCCACGGCGACGGCGAACATCTTCGTCACGGGAGCCCTCGCGGGGATCACGCTCTTCGCCATGCCGCTGTGCGGGATGGCGGCGCAGGGTCCATTCGCCTACTGGAAGAACCTCGTCCCGCACGGCGTCCCGGCGGTCCTCTGGCCCCTGATGTTCCTCCTCGAGGTGATCTCGCTCCTCACCCGCCCCTTCGCCCTCATGGTCCGGCTCTTCGCGAACATGACGGCGGGCCACCTCGTGATCCTCTCCTTCGTGGGGCTCATCCAGTACTTCGGCCTTTCCTCGGGCGGCGGCGTCGCCTGGGCGATCGCGCCCCTCTCGGTCGCGTTCGCCGCTTTCATTATGATCATCGAGGCGTTCGTCGCCCTCCTGCAGGCCTACGTCTTCACGCTCCTCTCGATCGTCTTCGTCGGAGCGTCGGTTCACCCGGAGCACTAGACCTCCCTTCCATACCAAGGAGATCGCGCATGCTCGCAGAAACGAGTGTCTGGGCGGCCCACCTCTCGGCGGGGATCGGGGCCGGAATGGCCATCATCGGGGTGGGGATCGGAATGGGGCGGATCGCCTCCTCCGCGAACGAGGGGATCGCGCGCCAGCCCGAGGCCGCCGGGGACATCCGGGGTGCCTCGCTCATCTTCGCGGCGATGCTCGAGGGGGCGACCCTCTTCGCGGTCGTCGTCGCGCTCCTCCTCAACCTGAAATCGACGAGCGGGGTCTAGGGGCCCGACCCGACGCCCGTGCTCCGCCCGCTCCTCCTCGCCTCCGCGCTCCCCTTCCGGTCCGAGGGAGGGGAGTTCAACCCCGTCAACCCGGCGACCTGGCCGAACCTGGTCTGGACCTGGGTGATCTTCCTCGCCGCGCTCCCGCTCATGTGGAAGTTCGTCTTCGGCCCGATCGTGGCGGCCCTCGAGGCGAGGGACGAGAAGGGGCGGAAGGCCGTCGCCGACGCGGAGGCGGCGCGGGACGAGGCGAAGAAGGCGGAGGCTGCCGTCAAGGCGCGGCTCTCCGAGGCGGCCACGGAGGTCGCGGCGATCCTCGCGCGGGGGCGGGAGCAGGCCGAGCGGCAGGGGAAGGAGCTCCTCGACAAGGCCGAGGCCGACGCCCGGCAGCGGAAGGAGCGGGCCCTCGCCGAGATCGGCGCGGCGCAGGCCCGCGCCCTGGAGCAGATCCGGGCGGAGGTCGTCGACCTCTCGATCGCCGCCGCCTCGGAGGTCGTCCGGCGCAACCTCGACGGTGCGCATGCCGGTATAACTGCGAACGATGTCGTCTCCCACCACGATCGTCACGTCGTAGAGGAACGGGTCTTCGGGTGTCCAGAGCCGCGGCCCGGGAATCGGGATCGTAACGGGCCGT
>CBRGOK010000636.1:0-2572 GCA_967798035.1 uncultured bacterium | reverse complement strand
CGGACACGTCGAACGTCCCCCAGCTCTCCGTCGCGGATCGCTCCACGATCGATACGCGTGCCTTCGGCACCGGCGCGCCGGCGGGATCGAGGACGGCGACCTCGACGTTTGCGCCGGGCAGGAGCTCGAGGGCGAGACCGCCTCGGGCCTCGTCCAGGGTGTAGGTCCTCCCCCTCTCGGGGAGGAAGGCGAGCTCGGCCTCCACGGTGACCCGGAAGGGAGGAACGTCCGGCGGAGCCGCCATCTCGAAGGAGCCATCCTCCCGCGCGTCGGCGACGAGGAAGGTGGACCGGCCCCGGAGCGCTTCCCACATCGCCATCGACTCGCGCGGGGACAGATTTCGGATTCGCTCGAGGCCCTCCGGTCCTCCGCCGAGTCGCGCGATCGCGACGGCTGCGTCGATCTCCATCTTGCCCGTGGTGATCGTGACCGTCGCCCGGCCCGGCGGCGGCGCCCCCGAATCCCTCATCACGAGCCGCCCGCGGATCCGCTCCCCGTAGTCGGCCGGGGTGGGGGGCACGGCGGGGGACCGCCCGGCAAGAGGGGCGGGCTCAGGCGTGGAAGGCTGGTCGGGAGGCGAAGGGCGCTCGGCCTCCCTAGATCCGCCGAGCGTCGAGGGTTCGCGGGCACCGCCCGCGTCGCCGATTCCGGAGGTGCCCGATCCGCTCCGGGGAGACCCCGACGGTCCGAGCGCGAGGAACACTGCGATCGCGCCCGCCGCGGCGGCGAGCCCCACGAACGCGATGACGCGCGCGCGCACAGCCATGCCCCTCCTCGGGAGCGAGCGACGGGATTGTACGCAGGTCGGCGCACTCCGGGGCCAAAGGGGCGTCGCGTCCGCCCAGCTCCCTCGATGGGGACTGAAGGCGGTGCGCGGCGACCGCGGTCCCCACGGAGCGGGCGTCCCGGAATAGAATGCGCCACCCGGACCGGAGACGGACATGTCGCGCGAAGGGCGTTCGCTCGCGGGACTGGTTCTCCTCACCGTCGTTCTCGGGGGCGCCGTCCTGTTCGTGAGGGGCCGACACGAGAAGGCGCCCTCTCCGTCTCCCCCGGTCGCCGACGCCCGAGACGCCATCCTCGAGTCCGGCCCGCCGGAAGCCGCGTTTCCCCCCGCTCCCGTCGTGCGCGAGGCGATCTTCGAAACGGCGGCCGCGTCCGAGCCCGCCACGGAGGAGCGCAAGGCGAGCGAGACCATGGGCGCCCTGGAGGTCCGCGTCGTCGATCCCTGGGACCGTCTCGTCGAACTCGCCGAGATCCGCGCCCGGAGATCGGACGTTCCGGACGCGGAGCCGACCCTCCCTTCGCGGGGGGAACGGACGTTCGACCTTCCTCTCGGCGTCCCGCACCGGATCGACGTGCTGACCCACCTGTGCTACGAGCCCGCCGTCCGGGAACCGGTGTATGCGGAATGGGGCACGGTCACGGTGCAGCTCGCCTCGCGGTGCGCCCGGATCAGCGGCCGGGTCGTCGATGCGGAGACGGGCGAGACCCTTTCGTACGCCCAACTCGCCTACAAGGCGGAAAGGGGCTCGGGCGGCGCCTCCGGGGGGTCCGGCGCATTCGACCTGCTCGTGCCCGCGGGGGACCTGCGGCTCGTCGCGGGGGCCGCGGAACGCGCAACTGCGATCGGCGTGTTTCGGCTGGGATCCGGAGAGTGGCTCCGAGACGTCGAGATCCCTCTCGCGAAGGTCCCCCGAAGCGTGGTGAAAGGCCGAGTCCTGGACCCTGAGGGCAGCCCGGTCATCGGGGCGAAGGTGACGTTCGGGACCGTCGCGGGGGCGCGTACCGAGCTCAGCTCCGCCGTGAGTCGAGACATCCTCGGGGAGACGCGCACGAGCGACTCGGGCTCCTTCGAGGTGTCGGTCCCCGCGGGCACCGCCGTCCTGCACGTGGAGGCCGCGGGTTTCGAGCCCTCCGGCCCCATCTCGTTCGAGGTCCGGGGCAGCCGTGTGGAGGTGGAGATCCTCCTCGCGCGCGGCGGTCGGCTGCGGATCCGCGGGGTTCGCGCCGACGGCTCGGCCGTGGCTCCGACGGAGATCACCGTGCGGAGGGAAGCCGAGGTCATGCTCCGGGTGAGAGGCGGCTACGTCGAGCGCGCCGTCCTCCGCGCCAAGGTGAGCGGAAGCGCGAAGGTGTATTCAATGGGACGCGAGAGCCTCGTCAGCGAACGGGCGGCCGCCGACCGGGAGAAGTACCTGACGATCGAGGGGGTTCCGCTCGGGGAATACCTGGTCGTGGTCACGGCGGACGATCTCCAGGGGGAAGCGATGGCGTTCCTGCCGGCGGTTGAGACGGTCGTCCTGGACGTACCCGTCGCGGAGCCGCGCGACGGGAAGTGACGGGAAGGCCTCCCGCGCGATCGCCCCGTCCGCCGTCGAACCGCGAGCGCGGGCTATCGTTGGGGGCGCCATGACCGTCGGCCGTACCGCCTTCGCGATCCTCGCGCTGACCCAGGCCGCCGTCGGCCAGGACTCGGCTCCCTCGCGGCCCGCGTCCCTGATCGAGGGGAAGACCTTCACGGTCGAGTGGAAGGAGGCGCCCGAGTGGGAGCCCGACACTGAGGTCGAGG
>CBRGOK010000635.1:0-2573 GCA_967798035.1 uncultured bacterium | reverse complement strand
GGTCGACGAACGCACCGCGGAACTCGGCGCCACCAGCCTGCAGGTACCGTGACTCGGCGGGAAGGCTCGCCCCTGACGTTGCCGAACCAGGCGCTGCAGCGGACGGCGGCCGTATTGTGGCGTTTCGGGAATACAGTCTCGCCAGCGGCGGCCGTTGCGGAGCTGGGTCGTTAGATGGACAGGAAGAGAAGCATGGCCCAAGGTGATCGAATCCGCGTGCTCCGTCTCGCCGAGACTCGGAGGCGCATCCCCGGTCCTGCAGGCGAGCACGCCATCCGGTTGCTGCAGCGCGGCAGCCTCGACATCGCGCTATCGATCCCGGCGTCTCCGAAGCTGCAGACGCCGCATGCACAGGACGAGCTGTACGTGATCGTTGGAGGGAGAGGCGTTCTTCTGCACGACGGCAATCGGGACACCGTGGAGGCGGGGGATCTCGTATTCGTGGCCGCCGGCGCCGACCATCAGTTGGAGGGGCTGGGAAAGGACTTCGCCTTGTGGAGAGTGTTCTACGGTCCTCCGGGTGGCGAGAGCCCTGCTGGCGAGACCACGTGATGGCGTGGCCTGCCTCTCTGCAGGTGTGTTATAGATCTCGGGTGATCTCGCAGGGGGGCACGTCGAGGACGGGGAATCGGCGTCTCCCCAGGGTTGGCAGGGAAGCCGGCGACTCCTCACCGCGCCCCCTGCCTCGACGACTCCGCGACCCAGTCCGTGTGCACCGGCCCCCGCTCGGGGTGGTCGACCCTCGTGTATCGGTGCGACCCGAAGGCGTCGCGCTGCGCCTGCGTCAGGTTCTGCGGCAGGCGCTCCGTCCTCGCGGCGTCGTAGTAGGCGAGGCTCGCCGCGAGAGCGGGAACCGGGAGACCGAGGCGCTGGGCCGTGCCGATCGTCCTCCGCCACCGGCCCTGGGCCTTGCGCAGCACGCTCACGAAGGGACGCGCGAGGAGGAGATTCGCGAGGGCCTTGTCGCGCCGGTAGGCGTCCCGGATCGGGTCGAGGAGGCGCGCGCGGACGATGCAGCCCCCCTTCCAGATCCGCGCGACCTCGGAGCGGTCGACTCCCCAGCGGTTGGCCTCGGAGGCCGCCCCGATCAGGTCCATCCCCTGCGCGTAGGCGACGATCGCGGAGGCGTGGTACGTCTCCCGGAAGGCGGCCATCCAGCCGTCGCGGCTTCCCGGGAATACCCGGGCGCGGGGGCCGGGAAGTCGCTGGGCGGCGTACGCCCTCCAGTCCTTGCGGCTCGAGAGGAGGCGGGCCTCGACCCCGGCCGAGATCGTCGGGACGGGGACGCCGAGATCGAGCGCGGCCTGGAGGGTCCACTTCCCCGTCCCCTTCTGCTCGGCCCGGTCCTCGACGAGGTCGACGAGGGGCTTCCCGGTCTCGGGGTCCCGCGCGGCGAGGACGCGGGAAGCGAGCTCGACGAGGAACGACTCGAGCGGCCCGCCGTTCCACTCGGCGAAGACGGCCGAGGAAGCCGGGGCGTCGAGGCCGAGGCCCCGGGTGAAGAGGTCGTAGACCTCCGCGAGGAGCTGGAGGACGCCGTACTCGATCCCGTTGTGGGCCATCTTGACGAAGTGGCCCGATCCATCCGGCCCGACGTGGGCGACGCAGGAGCCGTCAGGCGTCCTCGCGGCGATCGCCTCGAGTAGGGGCCGGGCGAGGTCGTAGGACTCCCGGGCGCCCCCGGGCATCAGGCACGGCCCGCGCCGGGCTCCCTCCTCCCCGCCCGAGACCCCGCAGCCGAGGAAGAGGAGGCCGGCCGACCGCAGGGTCTCTTCGCGCCGGCGCGTGTCCTCGAACCAGGAGTTCGCCCCGTCGATCACGAGATCCCCCTTCTCGAGGAAGGGGCGAAGCCCGGCGAGGACCTCTTCCACCGGATCCCCGGCCGGCACGAGGAGGAGGATCCTCCGCGGCCGCTCGATCGCGGCGGCGAGCTCCTGGAAGGTCCGCGCCCCGGCGAGTCGGCGCGCCCCGTTCTCCGCCAGGAACGCGTCCGTCCGCGCGGGGGTGCGGTCCCACACCGCGACGGGGAATCCGTGCTCCTCGAGGTTGAGGGCGAGGTTCCCGCCCATGACTCCGAGACCGACGACGCCACACTGCATCGGGCCTTCGCTCACGACTGTTCCTTTCTCGGCCTCGCGCCGAGGAGCGCCGCCGCCGCGCGGTCGAGGATCCAGTGCCCACGGCGCGCGAGGCGGGCCGGGACCACTTCTGCCTCCTCCTCCCCTTCGAGGGCGCGCGCGGCGGCCTCGGCCTTCGACGCGCCGCAGGCGCACCGTCAACGCAGTCCAGTGCCCAAAGCCGGATGTCCCAGCGACGCTCAGCTGCCTCGCCCAGGAGAGCACCGAGGAACCGGGCGTTGCGTTGCCGATAGATGCACAGGACGAGGACCGATCGCGCCCCCTCGATCATGGGGGGCGTCACCGTGAAGCGCTCCGGGACCGCGTCGTCGACGCGGACGAAGACGAATCGCCTCTTCCGCTCCCGGAGCGCGGGAGAGCCGGGGAAGAGCGAGGCCGTGTGCCCGTCCGCGCCCACCCCGAGGACCAGGAGGTCGAGCCGCTCCGGGAGCCCCT
>CBRGOK010000634.1:0-2575 GCA_967798035.1 uncultured bacterium | reverse complement strand
GGGATTCCGGAGCTACCGGGGCTCGGTCGTCGTCGGCTCCGGGCCGACGCAGGACTTCGAGGTCCGGCTCGCCCGCGGAGAGGATTCCGAGGAGTCCTCTCGCTGATCCTCCTCCTCGTCCACGCCGCCGCGACGCTCGCGATGGCGGGGATCGTCTGGTTCGTCCAGCTCGTCCACTACCCCCTGCTCGCCCGAATCGGTCCCGACCCTTTCCGGGACTTCCAGCGCGCGAACCTCCGGCGCACGACCGCGGTCGCCGGCGTGCCGATGGCGACCGAAGGGGCGTGCGCTCTCCTCCTCGTCGCCCGCCCGCCGTCGGGGGTTCCACGGTCGTGGGCCTGGCTCGGCCTGGGCCTCCTCCTCGGAATCTGGACCTCGACGATCCTCCGGGAGATCCCGCGGCACCGCGCGCTCCTGCACGGCTTCGACCCCGTCGTGCATCGCTCCCTCGTCGCGGGGAACTGGCGCCGCACCGCCCTCTGGAGCCTGCGCGCGGTCCTCGCCCTCGCGATGCTCGAGCGGGCGGGGCGCTGACCGCGACGGTCGGTCGGAAGGTCAGATGTGAGACCCCGGACAGATTCCGGACCCGCGGCCTTCGCGGGACGGTCTACCGGATCTTGAACCTCGAATGGGCGACCACGTCGGCCGACCAGTCGATGAACCGGCGGGTGAGGTAGTCCTCGCGCAGGAGGTTGCGCGTGGTCTCCAAGGCGAAATCGACCGTCTTGGTGCCAGGGAGGCGCTCCAGGACCCGGCCGATGTACCAGCCGAGCGGCCCCCGCATCGGGCCCACGACCTCCAGGAGCGCCGCCTTGTGGAAGAGGATCTCCCCGATCGAGTAGCCGCGGACGATCTCTTCGAACTCGCTCTCGCCGAGGAGGGTCTTCAGCAGGTTCTTCGACTGGGGGCCGAAGCGCCCGCGGTTGGGGCGCGGCCCCTGCGGAGCCTGCCGGCCGGGCGCCGGCGGGGGGGGCTCGAAGAACTGCGACCAGCGGTCGATCGCCTCCTCGAAGGAGGTCCCCGCCTTGAGGGCCGCCATCACCTCCTCCGCCTCCTTCTTCGCCTTGTCGAACGCGTCGGGGCCCTTCCAGGAGAAGTCGGTGTAGTCGATCGCCGGGCGCAGGATCACCTGCGCGTCGACCTTGCCGTCCCCGAGGAAGTCCTGGACCCGGGCGCGGTGCCGGAGGAGCGCCTGTTCAGTGACTTCCTTCTCGATCAGCCACTCGAAGGACTTCCGCAGCCGGAAGTACTCCCGGTAGAGGTCGTAGGAGGGGAACCTCCTGAAGGCGGTCGCGACGACCTCGATCGAGAAGGGGGTCTTCTCGTACGGCCCGACGTGCGCCTGCCACTCCTTCGCGAACTCCTCTTCCGGGAGGTAGACCCCCGCCTTGACGAGGGCCTGGCGCGTCGCGGTGGCCCACGCCATCCACCGGACGACTCTTTCCCGATCATGCGCGGTCACCCTCCGCGCGACGTTCGGATAGGCCTCTGCCGTCAGGAGCGGACGGCCGTCGACCGTGAGGACGACCTCCGGCGGGAGGCCGTCGCTCGCCGTCTGGATGTTCGAGGACTCCCTGAGCGCCTTCGAGATCCACTGCCGGAAGATCGTCCGGTAGAAGGGAGGCATCGGCGCGTTTGGCTGCCTCCGGGCTGGCTCGCGGAGGGCCTTGATCTCCCGGTCGACCAAGGCCTGCAACCCCTTGTCCTGCAACTCTTCGGTCGCGGGCGCCTCGACATCCGGCGGGCGGAGGGTCTTCATCATCTGGTCGACGAACTCCTCCCCCCCCTCGCTCCCAAGCAGCTTGACCGTCTTCTCGGACCACTTCGTCGTGTCGTCGGGGATGAAGACCCGGTCGAAGAGGAGGAGCGAGGCCTGCTCGTCGGCGAGCGAGGTCTCGTCCATTCCCTGCGCCCGCGGGACCGCCTTGAGGTCCTGGCCTCCCTGGATCTGCTGCTGGAGTTCCTCCTTCCTCGAGGCGACCTCCTTCCGCAGCTCCTCGTCCCCTATCCGCAGGTCCTCGACGGCCTGGCCGTTCTTGCGGCGCAGCTCGATCTCGTCGGCGACGAGGAAGTCGCGGATCTTTCGCTCGATGTAGGGACGTCCGAGGATGTAGACGAACGCGCGGTCGAAGGCGGCCGGGGGGATTTCCTCCCCGTTGACGACGAGGCGGACCGAGCGGCCGGTTCGGGGCATTCGCTCGATCGCCTCTTCGAGCGGCCGCCCCCCGCCGAAGAGGGCGCAGACGCCGACGAGAAGAGCCGTCGTCACGACCAGCAGAGTTCGCCAATGCCAACGAGGGACGCGCATCGCAGTTCTCCGTCTGGACCGGCCCCAATCTACCCCGTTCGCTGGGTGCCGACCGGGAGGAGGAAGGAACCCCTGTCGTCTACGGAGGGGCCGCCCCGGCAGTTGGTCGCCCCGAGAGGAGGACCCGCTCGAAGTCGGGCTCACGAGCCGCCTCGAAGGAGAGACGCTCCCGGGTGCTCGGGTGGTCGAAGGCGAGGCGATGGGAGTGGAGGAGCGGGCGGGCGACGCCGTGGGTCTGACGCGCCCTCTCGTTCGCCGCGGGATCGC
>CBRGOK010000633.1:0-2591 GCA_967798035.1 uncultured bacterium | reverse complement strand
GGTGCAGACGAGGGGGTGGATCTTGATCGCGTTCCCCTCGATGAGGACCGGCTCGAAGGCCTGGATCCCCATCCGGTGGAGGGTGGGGGCGCGGTTCAGGAGGACGGGGTGGTCCTTGATCACCTCCTCGAGGATGTCGAAGACCTCCGCCTCCCGGCGCTCGATCATCTTCTTCGCCGACTTGATCGTGTCGGCGAGGTTCAACTCCTTCAGGCGCCGGATGATGAAGGGCTGGAAGAGCTCGAGCGCGATCGACTTCGGCAGCCCGCACTGGTGGAGCTTCAGTTCCGGCCCGACGACGATCACGGAGCGCGCGGAGTAGTCGACGCGCTTGCCGAGGAGGTTCTCGCGGAACCGCCCCTGCTTCCCCTTGATCATGTCGGTCAGGCTCTTCAACGGCCGGTTGCTCGAGCCGAGCACGGGGCGCCGGCAGCGCCCGTTGTCGAAGAGGGCGTCGACCGACTGCTGGAGCATCCGCTTCTCGTTGCGGATGATCACCTCGGGGGCGTTGAGGTCGAGGAGCTTCTTGAGGCGGTTGTTGCGGTTGATCAGCCGGCGGTAGAGGTCGTTCAGGTCCGAGGTCGCGAAGTTCCCCGAGTCGAGGAGGACCAACGGGCGCAGGTCGGGCGGGATGACCGGGATGACGTCGAGGACCATCCACTCCGGGCGGTTGTTGCTGTCCCGCAGCATCTCGACGGTCCGCAGGCGCTTGATGATCTCCTTCTGGCGCTGCTTGCTCTTCGTCGTCTTCAGCTCCTCCCGCAGCGTCCCGGAGAGCTTCTCGAGGTGGAGGCGCTTCAAGAGCTTCTTCACCGCCTCGGCCCCCATGTCCGCCTCGAAGCCGGTCCCGTACTTCGCGCGCGCCTGGCGGAACTCGTCCTCCGTCAGGAGCTGGCGCTCCTTGAGCGGGGTGTCCTTCGGCTCGATGACGACGTAGTCCTGGAAGTAGATCACCCGCTCGAGCGCCGAGGTCTTCATCGCGAGCAGGCTCCCGAGCCGGGAGGGCATCGCCTTGAAGAACCAGATGTGGGCCACCGGCGCCGCGAGGTTGATGTGCCCCATCCTTTTGCGGCGCACGCGGGAGTGGGTGATCATCACCCCGCACTTGTCGCAGACGATCCCCTTGTGCTTGATCCCCTTGTACTTCCCGCAGAAGCACTCCCAGTCCTTCTCCGGGCCGAAGATCCGCTCGCAGAAGAGCCCGTCCTTCTCCGGACGGTAGGTCCGGTAGTTGATCGTCTCGGGCTTCTTCACCTCGCCGAAGGACCAGGAGCGGATGTCCTCCGGGGAGGCGAGCCGGATCGTGACGGCGGTGTACTCGTTGATCTTCTCGTACGTCGTCTCGACCATCGGATGGCCTCCTAGAGGGTCTGCTTCTTCACGAGCTCCATGTTGAGCGCGAGGCCCCGGATCTCGTTCGTGAGGACCTCGAAGGAGACGGGGGTCCCCGGCTCGAGGATGTTCGTCCCCTTCACCATCGCCTCGTAGATCTTCGTGCGGCCGTCGACGTCGTCGGACTTCACGGTGAGGAGCTCCTGGAGGATGGAGGCCGCCCCGTAGGCCTCGAGGGCCCAGACCTCCATCTCCCCGAAGCGCTGCCCGCCGAAGCGGGCCTTCCCGCCGAGGGGCTGCTGGGTGATGAGGGAGTAGGGGCCCGTCGCCCGCGCGTGCACCTTGTCGTCGACGAGGTGGTGGAGCTTCATCATGTAGATGTAGCCGACCGTCACCTCCTGCTCGAAGGGGACCCCCGTCCGCCCGTCGAAGAGGACGGTCTTCCCGTGGACGGGGAGCTCCGCCTCGACGAGCGCCTTCTCGATGTCGTCCTCCTTCGCCCCGTCGAAGGGGGGGGAGACCGCGCGGAAGCCCAGGCGCCGCGCCGCCCACCCGAGGTGGGTCTCGAGGATCTGGCCGACGTTCATCCGCGAGGGGACGCCGAGCGGGTTGAGCACGATGTCGACGGGGGTGCCGTCCGCGAGGAAGGGCATGTCCTCGACGGCGAGGATCTTCGCGATCACCCCCTTGTTCCCGTGCCGGCCCGCCATCTTGTCGCCGACGGAGAGGTTGCGCTTCGTCGCGACGGTCGCCTTCACCATCTCGAGGACGCCGGTCGGGAGCTCGTCCCCGCGGGAGAGGCGGTTGACGAGCTTGTTCTTCTCCGCCTCCCGCCCGTCGATCCGGTCGGCGAACTCCGCGACGATCGCCAGCGCCTTGTTGCGGTCGGCCACCTTCGCGAGGTTCTCGGCGAAGCGCCGGGAGATCTCCCGGTAGTGGCGCAGCTCCTCGTACATCTCCGCTTCCTCGACGCGCACCCGCCGCTTGGTGTCCGGGTCGACGACCTTCTCGCCGCTCGCCTCCTCGAGGTCGCGCACGAGGGCCCGGACGAGGTCGCGGAAGGCGACGAGGAACTCCTTCTCCGCCTTCTTGATCCCGGCCATCGTCTTCGCGCGCTCGGCGTCCGTCAGGTTGACGCGCCGGGAGAACTTCTGCGCCTCGATCACGATCCCCTCGACGCCCGGGGGGACCTCGAGGGAGGCGTTCTTCACGTCCTCCCCCGCGCGACGGATGTGCTGCCCGGGGGTGGGAACGCGGTC
>CBRGOK010000632.1:0-2592 GCA_967798035.1 uncultured bacterium | reverse complement strand
CTCCGGTACGCGATCGAGAGATTCCCGGCGGGGAAGCGACGCGCGCTCCTCGCCTCGACGCGGCGGCGAGCCTAGGGCCACGCATCCGGTTCAAGAGGGCTCCCTTCGCGGCCGATCAAGCCGCGGATGATCCCGGAGGAATCCGAGCGGATCCGGCGCGGGCGCGGGACCGTCGTCGCGCTCCTCGCCGCGCTCGCGCCGCTCCTTCTCGTCGGGATCCCCGAGGACGACGGCGGTCACCCCGGCCGACTCCCGCGCGTCGGACGACCGCAGCGGCCGATGTCGGTCCTCCTGATCAGCGTCGACACCCTCCGGGCCGACCACCTCGGCATCTACGGCTACGACCGGCCGACCTCGCCCTGGCTCGACTCCTTCGCGAAGGGGGCGGCCGTCTTCGACAACGCGACGACGCCGAGGACCTGCACGACCCCCGCGGTCTCCTCGATGCTGACCGGCCTCTACCCGCACCGGCATGGGGTGCGGGAGATCTACCAGCGCCTCGGGCCGGATCCGGTGACCCTCGCCGAGATCCTGCGGGCGGCGGGTTACGAGACGGCCGCCTTCGTCTCGAACTACGTCCTTCGGCGCGACTTCAGCGGCTTCGACCGGGGCTTCGAGGTCTACGACGACCGATTCCCGACGCGCGAGCCCGACCGCCCCGTCCACGAGCGGGTCGCGAAGGACGCCTGCGACGCGGCCCGGGAATGGCTGGAGAGGGAGCACCGCCGTCCCTGGTTCGCGTGGGTCCACCTGATGGATCCGCACCGCCCCTACCGGCCGCCGGAGCGCTTCTTCGAGCCGCGCGGATTCCGGCCTCTCCCTCCGGACCTCCATCTCTCGAAGAGCGAGACGGGGATCGACAACCTCGAGGAGTTCATCGCGAGGTACGACGGGGAGATCCGGTTCGCCGACCGGGAGCTCGGCCGGATGGTCGGCGCGCTCGAGTCCTCCGGCGTCCTCTCGGACGCCCTCGTCCTCTTCACGGCGGACCACGGGGAGGAGTTCGGGGAGCACGGCCAGTGGCTCGGGCACGGGACGAACGTCTTCGAGCCGTGCGCCCACATCCCCTTCGTCCTGCGCACGCCCGACGGCGCCGGGGCGGGCGCGCGCGTGCGGGCGCCGGTCAGCCTCGTCGACGTCGTCCCGACGGTGCTCGAGGCGATCGGCCTCCACGCGAGCGTCGAGATGGACGGCTCCTCGGTCCTGCGGTGGCTGCGTTCCCCGGACGACCCCGGCGGCGTCCGGTTCCTCGAGCGCCTCGACGCGCTCCGGGCGGCCCGCACCGCCGACCGGAAGCTCGTCGCGACGCTCGAGAAGGGCGGAGTCGCCCGGCTCGACGCCTTCGACCTCCGCGGGGACCCCGCGGAAGCGAAGCCGATCCCGGCGACGGGACTCGGATGGAGCGACCTCGAACGCTGGCTGCGCGACTTCGTCCAGCGCAGCGTCGACCCGGGCCTCGACCTCGACGCCCTGGTGAGGGCGAGCCGGGAGCGACTGGGTTCGGAGGCGCGGCGGGCCCTCCAGGCCCTCGGATATCTCTAGCCGCGGCCTACCGCGCCCCGGGCGGAGCCCGATCCGGGAAGAGGATCCCCTCCAGCTCGTCCTTGATCCGGCGGTTCCAGCCGACGCCGTCGATCTCGCCCGCGTTCGAGGCCACGACGAGGACCGTCCCCTCGTCGAGGTAGTCGACGAGGAGCGCATTGTGGCCGAACTGCTCGGTCCCCCGCGTCCAGAGAGTCCTCGTTCCCCACGGCGTGCGGCTCCAGAACCAGCCGTACCCCACCTCGGTGTCGGAGAGCTTCACGTGGGGGCCGAACAGACGGCGGCGCGCCTCCTCCCCGAGGACCCTTCCCTCCTTCAAGGCGACGTACCAGCGGAGGAGGTCCCGCGGCGTGCTGACCATCCCCGTCCCTCCCCTCCAGCCCCAGTTGGCTTCGCCCCACGTCCCGTCGGGAAAGCTCGGGACCTGGGCGAAGGCGGCCGGATCGCGGGGGTCGATCTCGCCCCAGAATCGGGTCTCGACCATCCCCGCGGGCCGGAGGAGGTTCTCCCGGAGGTAGGTCTCGAAACCTTGTCCACTCGCGACCTCGACGACCGCGGCGAGGAGGGAGTAGCCGTCGTTCGAGTACGAGAACGCCGCGCCGGGGGCTCCCTTGAGGGGAACCCTCAGGATCGCGCGCACCGCCTCGGCGCGATCCGCGATGCCGTCGGAGGCGTACGTCTGGGGAAGGCCCGATCGGTGGGTCAGGAGATCGTGGAGGGTGATCGGTTCCTTCTCGGGGGGCACGCCGTCCAGGAACTTCCCGATCCGGTCCCCGACCTCGAGCTTTCCCCCTTCGGCCAGGCGCAGGATCGCCGCCGCACAGAACTGCTTCGATATCGAGGCGACGCAGTAGGCGGTGGCCGGCGTGATCGGACGTGTCCGGGCGCCGTCGCTCCACCCGTAGCCCTTGTGGAGGACCTCCTCCGACCCGCGCGCGACGAGGACGGTCCCGGAGAACCCCTTCTCCCCGAGTCCGCGGAGCCGCGCGTCGAGGCGGACGGCGAGGGAGGGCCCGGCTTCCTTCGTCGGCAGGCTCGCAGGAACCGCCC
>CBRGOK010000631.1:0-2593 GCA_967798035.1 uncultured bacterium | reverse complement strand
GGTCCTCGTGGTCGAGGACGCTTCCACCGACGGGAGCACCGAGTACCTCGATCGCCTGGCCGCCCGAGAGTCCCGGGTCTCCGTCTTCCACCGCCCGGCCCTCCTCGGCCTCGGCACGGCCTACGTCGAGGGGTTCCCACGGGCGCTCGCGAACGGCTTCGAGCGGGTGGTCGAGATGGATGCCGACCTCTCCCACGACCCGACCGAGATCCCGCGCCTCCTCGCCGCGCTCGATCGCGCCGACTTGGTCGTCGGGTCTCGCTACGTCCCGGGGGGATCCACTCCCGAGTGGCCGCTCCGGCGTCGTCTCCTCTCGAAGTTCGGCGGACTCTACACCCGGCTCTGGACCGGGCTCCCCATCACCGACCCGACGAGCGGGTTCCGGGCCTTCCGGGCTTCTACCCTCGCGGCGCTCGACCTCCCCTCGATCCAGAGCCGGGGCTTCGCCTTCCAGGTCGAGGTCCTCGTCCGGGCTGCCGCGGCGGGCCTTCGGATCGGGGAGGTCCCGATCACCTTCCGGGAGCGCGTGCACGGCCGCTCGAAGCTCTCTCCGTGGATCGTCCTCGAGGCGCTGCGCGCCGTGCCTTGGCTTCGGGGAGTCGGGAAGTCCGGCGCCCCTGCGAGGGAGGCCAGGTGGACACCGTGTCCACCCCCCCGGGTCGAGGCGCTCGGTGGGCGTCCGGCGAAGGCCTGACCCGTACCTCGTCGACGAGGACGGGCACCTCCTGGATCTCGTCGATCAGGACGAGTCGAGCCCCCCGGTCCGCGAGGAGTTGCTCGCGCAACTGCGCCGGCCTCTCGGTGAACCGGAGGAAGAGGTCGGTGTCGAGCGGGTCGTAGTAGACGGCCTCGGGGTAGGTGCTCCGCAGCAGCGAGGTCTTCCCCGTCTGTCGAGGGTCCCAGAGGAAGAAGATCTCCCGCGGCTCCTTCGGGAGGCGGAAGGCCCCGGGAAACATGCGTCTTAAATACGCATGTTTATTCAAAGGGCAACTTTAGCCCCCGCCCGGGGCCCGGCCGGCCGCGAGTGAGGGCGCGGACCCGGGAAACCCTCCTCGCGAGACTTCCGAGGAGAGGCGTGCCCGCCGGAGCGCCCGGCTCGACGCCGGACCGTTCCATCGGCCCCCCCCTCCCCCCCTGGCTCCCGGCCCGGCGGTGCTTCTCAGCGAACTCCCGAAGTGGCTTTCGCGCCTTTCTCCCGTGAGAAAGGCGACGAGCGTGTCCGCCGCGCCCGTCCTGGAACCGACTCGATTGGCACGACGGGGGCCGCCGGATCCCGAAGGACCCGGCGGCCCCGTGGACCGTCGAACGATCCCCCTACGCCAGACTCGAGAGGAACTGCCCGAGCCGGGCGACGTGCTCCTCCGTCCGCAGGCGCACGGTCACGCGGAACGGGAAGAGGGCGTCCGCGGTCCGGCCGAGCCGGGCGAAGGCGCGCACCTTCTCCGGCAGGGGGTTGGGGTCCTCCCCCGCCGCCGCCGCGATCTTGTCGGCGCGCATGGCCTTGACCCCGCTCCTGCGGATCAGAGCTTCGCGCGAGGCGGGGTCCGCCACCTTCGCCAGGCCGAGGGCGTGCCGGAGGCCGAAGCGCCCCGCACGGAAGGCCTCACGCACGTCGGCGGGTGCGACGAGGAGCTCCTTGAGCCGGTCCATGTGGCCCCGGCTCAAGCCGAGCATCGACCCGATCTCCGCGTCGCTCTTCCCGAACTCGTCGCGGAGCTTGACGACGGCGATCGCCTTCTCCGTCGCGTCGAGGCTCTTGCGCGCGAGGTTCTCCGCGAAGGAGACCCGGAGGGCCTCGTCGTCGCTCGCCCCCTCGGCGAGCAGGCTCACCTTCACGGGGTAGGCCGAGGGGCCGACCCCCTGCGTCCGGGCGAGGAAGGAGAGCGCCGCGTGGCGGCGGAACCCGCTCACCAGCTCGAAGAGGTCGCCCTTCCTCCGGACGACAAGGGGGTGGAGGAGCCCCTGCGCGTCGATCGAGGAGGCGAGCTCCTGGATCGACCGGTCGACCTTGAGGACACGCCGGAACCGGAACGGGCTCCCCTCGGCATCGATCTGCGCGAGGGGGACCGTCCAGGTCTCGAGCCCGGCGTCGGCCCCGGGGGCGGGCCTGGGCTCGACCGCCGGAGCCGGGCTCACCTCCTTCCCTGCCGTCGCCTCGAGCACCGCCGTCGCGCTGCCGTTCACTTCCTGGACCACGACCTACTCCTCGGGGACCCTCTCGGGACCCCTGAATCGGCCCCCCGCGGGAGCGATCCCCGTCGAGTCGCGGGACGCGGGCGGGTCTCGGGACCGCGGGGAGCCGGTCCGTTCGAGGCGCCGCCCCGGGTCGCCCCGGGGCACCCGGCGCCTCCATTCCTGAAGAGACGCGTGACGCCCCCGAGATGACGCCGTAAAATTCCGGCGTCATCGCCGCCTCCTCGAGCGTCTCCTATAAGTAGAGG
Organism: uncultured bacterium; assembly: GCA_967798035.1. Lineage (GTDB taxonomy): Bacteria > Planctomycetota > UBA1135 > UBA1135 > JAKEFM01 > JAKEFM01. The sequence continues at coordinate 152 of CBRGOK010000631.1, read as the reverse complement.
GACGATCGTGCGCGGCGGGGTGTGCACGCTCACGGAGACCGTCAGAGAGGCTCTCGGCGCGTTCTTCGCCGGGAAGTTCCGGGCTCTCCTCAGGAAGGCCGGGATGCGCCTCGCGACGGATGAGGAAGCGGAGGAGGCCGTGCAGGAGACCG
>CBRGOK010000630.1:0-2595 GCA_967798035.1 uncultured bacterium | reverse complement strand
AGGCGCCCGACTACAAGGACATCGGGAGGCTCGCGAAGCTCCTGTCGAACCAGGGGCGGATCTACTCCCGCAAGCGCTCGGGCAACTGCGCCCGCCACCAGCGCCTCTCCAAGCTCGCCCTCAAGCGGGCGCGCACGGTCTCCCTCCTCCCCTACCTCGCCTAGCCCGGGAGGTCCTCCATGGCCCGCCACGTCCAGGTGCTCCTCCGCGAGAACGTCGAGAAGCTCGGCAAGATCGGGGAGGTCGTCCGCGTCCGCCCCGGCTTCGCGCGCAACTTCCTCCTCCCGCGCCGGCTCGCGGTCTCCGCGACCGCCGACAACGTCCGCCGGGTCGACCGGGAGAAGGGGAAGCGCGCGGTCGAGGACGCCGCCCGCCTCGAGGTGGTCCGCGCGCTGGCGGCGAGGATCGCCGCGGCCGCGGTCAACATCGAGGCGAAGGTCGGCGAGGAGGGACGCCTCTACGGATCGGTCGGGACGGCCCAGCTCGCGGCGGCGTTCGCCGCCCTCGGCCTCCCGGTCGAGGAGAAGCAGATCCGCCTCGAGCACCCGATCAAGGAGCGCGGCGTCTTCCCGATCCGCGTCCACCTCCACCCCGAGGTCGAGGTCGAGACGAAGGTGTGGGTCGTCGAGGAGAAGGGGACCGCGCCGGCGCCCGTTCCCGAGGCGTGAGACCTCGGGGCGCGGGGGAGCCACCTTCCCAAGTCCCGCGACCCCGCGCTATTCTCCCGCCCCCTCGCGACCCCTCCCGCGCCGGAAGCGCGCGCGGGGCCGCGTGAGACGAGGGGATGGCGAGCCACCCGCAAGCTCCTCTCCACGATCCCGAGGCCGAACAGTGCGTCCTGGGGTCGATGCTCCTCGACCGGGAGGGGATCCCCGACCTCCTCGAGGCGGTCGGCGCAGAGGACTTCCACGACCCGCGCCACGCCCGCGTCTTCGAGGCGGTCCTCGCCCTCTACGACCGGAGCGACTCGATCGACTTCGTCACCGTGGGGGAGGAGCTCTCCCGCCGCGGCCTCCTCGAGGGAGTCGGCGGCCGGGAGTACCTGATCCAGCTCTCGCGGGTCGTCCCGACGACCGCCCACGCGATCTCCCACGCCCGGGTCGTGCGCCGGACCGCGACCGTGCGCCGGCTGCGGGCGGCGGCGGGGGAGATCCTGCGGTCGGTCGAGGAGCCGTACGACTCCGTCGAGGGACTCCTCGACCGGGCGGAGGCCCGCATCTTCGACCTCGCCACGAAGGGGACGACGGGAGGGGCCCTCCCGATCCGCGAGGTCCTCCGCGAGGTGATGGGGCGGATCCTCGAGGAGCGCACCCGCGGGCGGCTGATCACCGGGATCCCGACCGGCTTCTACGACCTCGACGAGAGGACGGCGGGCCTCCACCCCGGCGAGCTCTTCATCCTCGCGGCCCGCCCGAGCATGGGGAAGACGGCGCTCGCCCTCAACATCGCCCAGCACGTCGCGGGGAAGGGGGGGAAGGCGGTCGCCCTCTTCACCCTCGAGATGTCCCGCGACCACGTCGCGAACCGCCTGATCTGCTCGAGCGCCGACGTCGACGCCCACCGCCTGCGGCGCGGGGTCCTCTCCGAGGGGGAGTACGCCCGGCTCGGGGACGCCGACGCCTCCCTCTCCGACCTCCCCCTCTACATCGACGACGCCGCGGAGCTGACGCCCCTGGCGCTGCGGGCGCGCGCGCGGCGGCTCCACCGCCGCGAGCCCCTCGGCCTCGTCGTCGTCGACTACCTCCAGCTGATGCAGGCACCGGGGAGCGACAACCGCCAGCAGGAGGTCTCCCTCATCTCCCGCTCGCTGAAGGCCCTCGCCCGGGAGCTCTCCGTCCCCGTGCTCGCCCTCTCCCAGCTGAACCGCGCCGCCGAGGACCGCGACGACAAGCGCCCGCGGCTCGCGGACCTCCGGGAGTCGGGCTCGATCGAGCAGGACGCGGACGTGGTCGGCCTCCTCTACCGGGAGGACTACTACCGCGGGAAGGGGACGGGCCGGCCGGAGCGGGAGGAGAACAGCGACTCGGCGAACACGGCCGAGCTCCACATCGCGAAGCAGCGCAACGGCCCTACCGGGACGGTGAAGCTGCGCTTCTCGCCGACCTTCGTCCGCTTCGAGAACCCCACCCTCTCCGCCGCGGAGCCCCTCTCGGTCCCATGACCGGAGGGCTCCTGGCCCTCGCCGCGGCGCTCCTCCTCGGCGCAGGGTCGCCCAAGCAGGACACCGTCGTCGAGGTGGTGGTCGAGGGGAACAAGACGACCTCGACGAAGGTGATCCTCGACCTCCTCGGGACGCGCCCGGGCCGCACGCTCGACCGCCGCGAGCTCGAGCGCGACCTGAAGGACCTCTGGACGCGCCTGCGCATCCGCGCGGAGGTGGAGCAGGAGCCGGTGCCGGGGGGGGTGCGCCTCGTCTTCCATGTCGAGGAGGCCCCGAAGCTGCGGGAGATCGAGTTCCGCGGCAACCGCGCCTTCGGGCGCGAGAAGCTCCTCGAGGCCGCCGAGATCGTCCCGGGCCAGGCGCTCGACGAGATCTCCGTCGCGCGCGTGCGGGCCGGGCTCGAGCGCTTCCACCGGGAGGAGGGCTACCTCTTC
>CBRGOK010000629.1:0-2596 GCA_967798035.1 uncultured bacterium | reverse complement strand
CCTGACCCGGCGCGTCGGCCGGGCGGCGGAGATCGAGCGCGAGACGATCGAGGTGATCGCCGACCTCGAGGCGGACCAGGTCGAGCGCGCGCGCGCGCGCAGGCCCGCGGCGGTCGCGGCCATGGGATCGGGGGTCGCGGAGGAACGGTCCGCCGCGTCCCGATAGGGGGGAGAGGCACGCGGGGGAGGAAGGTAGCATCCCGGCACATCCTCTACCCAAGGAGGTCGACATGTCGTTGGGCAAGTGCTGGGAAAAGACGACGCGGGCCTCCTTCAACCCCTCCAAGGTGCGCCGAAGGCTCCTCGCCTCGGCCCTCCTCCTCGGCGCCGGGGCGGGGGCGTTCGCGATCGTCACGGACTTCACGCTGGTCGGCGTCCTCCACGAACCCGCCGCCGTGCACGGCGACCAGTTCGAGCTGCTCGGCCTCGTCCAGGGCGGACAGGAGGAGGAGGCCTTCGAGGCGGCGTTCGAGAAGGGGAACGAGCTGTTCGACACCCCCTTCAACGCCCTCGACGGCGTGGGCGCGAACGTCGGGCTGGGGCAGCGCTTCACGCGCGTGCCGCGCGCGGACCTCACGGGGCCCGGCGAGTGGGCGAAGCACTTCCCGGAGCGGGCGACGGGCCCGAACGCCGAGTCGTGCAACGCCTGCCACAACACCCCCGTCGACGACGGCGGCGGGCCCGCCTCGGCGAACGTCCACCGCGACCCGCTTCACTCGGGGAGCCTCGGATCGATGATCCAGAGGAACACGCCCCACCTCTTCGGCGCCGGCGGGATCCAGCGCCTCGCCGAGGAGATGACGGCGAAGCTCCACTCGATCCGGGATCTCGCCGCGGCCCAGGCGTGCGCGAGCGGGACGCCGAAGACGAAGGTCCTCCTCACGAAGGACGTCAACTTCGGAACGATCACGGCGATCCCGGGCGGCAACCCCTGCGTGGTCACCTTCGACACCTCGAACGTGCAGGGGGTCTCCGCCGACCTCGTCGTCCGCCCCTTCCAGTGGAAGGGGAGCGTGCCGTCCCTTCGCGACTTCAACCGGGGCGCCTCCCACAACGAGCTCGGGATGCAGGCCGTCGAGATCGTCGGGGACGGCGTCGACGGGGACGCCGACGGCGTCGCCGACGAGATGACGGTGGGGGACCAGACGGCGCTCGCCGTCTACCTCGCCGCCCAGCCGCGGCCGACGAGGAAGATCGAGCTCTCCTCGCTCGGCCTGATCCCCCCCCTCTCCTCGCAGGAGATCGAGGCGATCAACCACGGCCGGGATGTCTTCGCCAACATCGGCTGCGCCTCCTGCCACCGCCCCTCCCTCAACGTCAACGACCCCGTCTTCCGCGAGCCGAGCGCGAATCCCGACTTCCGGGACGCGACCTTCCCGGCGGGGCAGGACCCGGTGGCGATGGGGCTCGATCCCGCCTTCCCGGTGTCCTTCGACCTGACCGGGGACCAGCCCGACAATCGCATCCTCGGCTCGGGAGGGAACCTCCTCTTCCACCTCGGGGCCTTCCAGACCGACGAGGAGGGTGACGCGATCGTCCGGCTCTTCGGCGACTTGAAGCGCCACGACATGGGGCCGGGCCTCGCGGAGCCGATCGACGAGGTCGGGTCCGGCTCTTCCGTCTTCCTGACGGAGAACCTCTGGGGGGTCGGCTCGACGGCGCCCTACCTCCACGACGGGCGGGCGACGACGCTGACGGAGGCGATCCTCGAGCACGGCGGGGAGGCGCAGGCGTCGAGGAACGCCTTCCTGAACGCCTCGCTAGGGTCGAAGAAGGACCTCATCGCCTTCCTCGAGAACCTCGTCCTCTTCAAGCTCGAGGAGGAGGAGGAATAGGCGACGTCCCCCCGGTGGCCGGCCCGCGGGGGAGCGCGGGCCGGTCGCCCCTCCGCCTCGCTCCGGTCAGCGGCGGACCGCGGCGTGGGGGGGTAGGGGCCGGCACCCCTCGAGCAGGCCCGCGACTTCCCGCGCCGCCCGCTCCCCTCCCTGGAAGTCGAGGGCGATCCGGGGTCGCGGCACGTCGCCGGAGAGGAGCCGCTCGACCGCCCCCCGCAGGGCGCGCGGGGAGAGCCCCTCCGGATCGAGGACCCGGGCGAGCCCGAGCCGCGCGAACCGCTCCGCCCGGAGGGACTGCTCGAGCCTCGGGTGCCTCCGCGGGACGAAGAGCGCGGGCCTCCGGCACCACACCGCCTCGCAGACCGCGTTGTAGCCGGCCATCGAGACGACGGCGTCGGCAGCGGCGACGAGGTCGGGGAGGTTCGGGGAGAACTCGAGGAGCCGCACGCCGGGGGCGCGCGCGGCCTCCTCGCGGAAGGCCGAGCGCTTGCGGGGGCTCATGAGGGGGCCCGTGACGACGATCGAGTCGTAGCCCGGGTCCGCCGCGCCGCGCAGCGCCTTCAGCCAGGACCGGACGAGGAGGTCGCCGTCGCCCCCCCCTCCGACGGTGACGAGGACCATGCGCCGGCCGTCGATGCCGAGGGCGGCCCGCGCCGCCTCCCGCGTCGCGGGCGGCGGATCGGGAGCGAGGTAGCCGAGGAAGCGGACCTTTCTGGCGACGCTCGGCGGCAGGCGGTACTCCGCGGGGAAGTCGAACACCT
>CBRGOK010000628.1:0-2598 GCA_967798035.1 uncultured bacterium | reverse complement strand
AGGCGGGAACGATGTGGTCCACGGCGAACTCGTCCTTCCCGTCCCCGTCGAGGTCGCCCATCGCCGCGAACCGCGCCCCCAGCACGTCCCCCACGGAGGTGCCTGCAAGCATGAGGAGGGGCGACGCCGTGAAAACGCTGAACGCGATCGCTTCCCCGGCGTCAGCGGCGCCGGTGGCGTCGGCCGTCGGAGCACCGATGAGAGGGTCCGGGACCCCGTCGCCGTCTACGTCCGTGAAACCGCCGAGGCCCATCCCGAACTGGTCCGCCGGTTGCGATCCCGTCAGCGTCACGACGAGGCTCATGCTCACGGGCGAGACGACGAACGCCATACCCGCCACCGGGACGACGCCGCTAGAGAACATCCCGGCGAGGAACTCAGGGACTCCGTCCCCGGTCACGTCCCCGAGAGTCTCCAGGTTGAGCCCGAGCCCACCCAGGTTCGTCGCGCCGAGCGAAAGGGCGGTCCGCTCCCCGAGGAGCGTTCCCGTCCCGCCGGCGTAGAGCCGCACGGCGCCTCCCGTCCCCGGCAGGTAGGGGTGTCCGGTTGCAAAGTCGGGGACCGCGTCACCGTCGACGTCTCCGAGGACGCAGAACCCTTCGACGTACTGGTTCGTCCCGACGGTCGGATAGGGGGGGATCGACTGGAGAAGGATCTGACCACGCGCAGACGCGACGGCGCAGAGGGTGGCGACAAGCAGAGGGGGAAGATGCGGCCCCTTCCTTCGGATCGGGGAGGCGGACTTTCGCGTGTACGGGAGGGATCTCGTGATGCCCACCGGAATCGGCCTAGCTCGGGAACGCGAAGTAGACTCCGCGACCTTCCGTCCCTGCGAAGAGATGCAACGACGGGCCCCCGAACGGAGAGAGTCGCAAGGGCCCGCAGCGGGTGTTGATCAGCCCGAAGCTGAAGTCGGTCCAGTTCGTTCCGTCGTCCTGACTTCGCAGGATGCCCCCCCGCGTCGAGGCGTAGACGACGTCTCCCGTGGGAGTCACGTTCGATACCGCCAGACCGAAGACTCTCGTCTCCGGCCCGCTCAGCGCGGAGGTGAGCCTCCAGCTCTGCCCCAAGTCGTTCGAGATGAACACTCCGTTCAGGTTTCCCGAGCCGGACCCTGCGAACAGCGTTCCCGCTCCCTTGTGGCCGATGATCGTTAGGCCCGGATTCGCTGGCAGGCCGGAATTCATCGCGCCCGACCAAGCGGCGCCGTCGCTCGGATCGAGCGACCGGAAGAACCCTCCCGAGGGCCCCTCGACCGCGGCGAAGACCGAGAGGTTTGTCCCCGGGCCGTAGTCCCGGTCGAAGGTGAGGTTGATGACGTTCGCCGGCCCGGTCGGCGCGGAGAACGTGGCGCCGCCGTCGGTAGACCGGTAGACGCCGACCGTCGTCCCGACGAGGAGCGTGGAGAACGGCTGGCCCATCGGCCTGTCCGGAGCCACGGCGATCTCCGTGATCTCTCCGCCGAGGGGGGGGCTTCCGATGGGCGGGAAGATGAGCGTCCAGCTTGCCCCATCGTCCTGGCTTACCTGAATCCGGGTTCCGTCTCCCACGTAGACGCGATTCGGAGTCACCCGAATGTCGAACGCGACCGAGGTGACGGCGTGCCATCCCCACCCGCCCGATCCGGCTGGGAGGAGGGGGACATTGCGCGACAACCAGTTCGTCGGCTGGCCGGGAGGAGGAGGGTTCGGATCCCGAAACCAGACCGTCCTCGAGTCTCCGCCTGCGAAGAGTTTTCCCGTCCCCACGCCGACCGGCTGCGCCGCAAGCTCTCGGATCTCCGTGCCGATTAGGGGCTGCTCTGGGGGGAAAGCGATGGAGCACAGGGAATTCCCCTCACCGAAGGTGGGGCCGGTGGCCGGAGGGCCAGGAGTGTAGGGCGTGTGCGCGTCGAAGGTGGTGCTCCCTCCGTTGCAGTCTCCCGGGCTCCAGAAGAGACCGCCCCCGTCGAGCCCGACGTAGAGCCAGCTGCTGTAGACTCCATCGAAGGCGACAGCGTTGAACGGGTTGTGCCGGGGGAACGGGCCTGGTGCCTGGAACGCGGGAGTTCCGTACGTGGCGAGGTTCGGGGACCACGGCGGCCCGGTCGGAGGGAGGGCACCGGTCCACGTGGTCTGGTAGATGACCCCGTCTCCCTCCTGGGTTCCGGCAGGACCGGCCGTAGTCGCGGCACCGCAGACGTAGAGCCAGTTCGGCGACGAGACGTGCGGGCGAGTGATGGCCCTCAGGTCGTAACCGGTCCCGGGCGGGGAACTGGATGCCCAGCTCGTGCCGCCGTCCGTGCTGAAGCGCACTGCCGTCGATCTGACCGCATACACCCTCGTAGTGGTCGACGGGTCGATCACGACGTCCACGGTAGGAGTAGGGCCGTCGACCAAGGTCCATGGAGCTCCACCGGTCGAGGTCCTGAAGGTGCCCCCGGCAGTCGCCGCGAGGGCGATCATGCCGTTCGAGGGATCGATCGCGAGAGCGTTCACGAAACCGGTCGCCAACGTCTGCGTCCACGAGTTCCCGCCGTCCGCGGTCGAGTAGATCCCCTGACCGGAAGAGTGACCGACGTGCGCGATCTGGGGAGTCGCCGAGTTCTCCACCGCCACC
>CBRGOK010000627.1:0-2601 GCA_967798035.1 uncultured bacterium | reverse complement strand
GGTTGTCGTAGACGCCGCCGAAGAGGAGGACGTCGTCCCAGGGATATCCCTCGGCCTCCCGCCGCGCGAGGTACTCGAGCAGAGGCTTCCGCATCGCGTCGGGGTCCTCCGTCATCCCGAGCCGGAAGCCCCAGGCGTAGCCGTCGGAGAGCCAGGCCAGCACGCGCGCGCCGTCGGGCCCCTCCCACCAGAACGGGGTTTCCGCGAGGGGGGAGCCGGTGAGGGGGGAGCCCCCCAGCATCGGCGCGCGGGTCTGGTTGATCCCGTGGGCGAAGTGGCGGACACCGCTCGCGGCGAGGACGGAGGGCCAGGCCGCGCAGAGGGAGGGGACGTCGGTGACCGTCGCGAGGTCGCCGGGGATCCCGTTCGCGCGGGCGAAGCGCCCGCCCCAGAGGCACGCGCGCGCGAGCGCCTCGTCCGTACAGAGGCCGGAGAGGAGGTTCAGGTAGGCGACGTGGAACCCGATCCGCCCCGACTTCAGGGCCTCGACGAGCGCTCTCGCCCGCTCGGGAGTCGAGCGCCGCAGATAGTCGCGCGCCTGGAAGGCGACCTCGAGGTTCCAGACGAAGTCGGGGTCCTTCGAATCGAGCGCCGCGTCGACGTTTCGGCGGTGGACGGCGATCGCCTCGGTCTGGTGGTGGGTGTAGCCGATGTCGGTGTGGCAGTGGGCGCCGAGGTAGAGCGTCCAGGGGCGGGCGGGAGCGAGGTCGAGCGCGGCCTCCCGGCGTTCCCCCCCCGCCTCGAGCGCGCACTCGACCCTCGACTTCGCGGCGACCTCCGGGATCGGCACGTCGACCCGCGACCGGCCGAACGCGAGCGTCCCGAGGTCGACCTCGAACGATGCGGCTCCGACTTTCCCCCTCGCCCTCGCCGGGGCGGGCGCCGCCCGCCACTCCACCGCCGCGACCAGGATGCGCCGGCCCGAGACATCGACGAGCGGCGTCGGCTCGAGGCGGAAGTCCCGCAAGGGCCCGCCCGCGGGAGGCGGGCGGCGGAGCACCGTGACCGCGTCGTAGATCATCCACGAGCCCCGCTCGACCGAGATCTCGACTTCGTTCGTCCCGGGCCGGAGGAAGGACCTGGGGAAGGAGAACTCCTCCCGGCGCGGGCGCTCCGTCCTCGGGTCCGCCAGCGCGCTGTCGCCCGGCCCGGGTGGCAGGTCCCGCTCCTCGCCGATCCCGTTCAGCGCGACGCGCACGCGGGGCGGGGCGGAGGCATGCGTCGCGACGAGGTCGAGGAGGAGGGCGAGGTCGTCGGCCGTTCCGCCCGACTCGAACTCGATCCGGAACGCGTGGCGCGTCGACCCGGCCCACGCGTCCACGGGACCGGGGTGGATGTAGGACCAGTCCCTCGAGGGATCGGAGGTCCCGATCCGGAACCGCACGCCCTCGGGGAAGGCCCCCCGGAACTTCCCCCACTCCCGGGCGATCGCGAATTCACCCGCCGAACCGTCGGGCGTCCCGATCGACCCGACCGTCGCCTCCTGCCCGGCCCGTCCGGCGACCCCGAGCCCGAGGACGATCGCCGCGTGGACCACGCTCCGGATGCCCATGGCCGATTCTCCATCCCCAGGGTTCGAACCCGTCCCCCCCGCGTCAAGGTGCCCTTCCGCTCGTCCTCCCTCCCCCTCCCCGTCCCCGTCGTCCTCGCGGGGAGCCTCGTCCACGGCGTCGTGGCCGAGGACCTGCGCGGCTCGATCCCGGCGGCCCGGACCGACGTCGCCGGGACGCCCAGACTCGCCCTCCTCTCTTCCAAGGCCTTCACGCTCGACTTCCACCGCCAGAAGATCTCCCCTGTCCTCCGAGGGGCGTCCGCGGCCGGGAGCAGGGAGCGAGGCGGGGGACCGCAGCCGCTGGACCGGAACTTCCCCGGGGTATGCTCTAGCCGGCGTGCCGAGGTGAACCGGATGGAAACCAAGCGAACGGTCCGCGAGCTCCTCGACCGGCTTCCCGACGACTGCAGCCTCGAGGACGTTCTCTACCACCTCTACGTGGTGCAGGCGATCGAGAAAGGCCTCGCGGACGCGGATGCCGGCCGCACCCTCCCGCACGAGGAAGTCGCCAAGGCCCTTCGCCGGCGATGGCAGGTCGGCGCCGGCGAGTAGTCTGAGCGGCCGGGGCTCGGGTGGCCCTCGAGGAGGCCCCTTGAGTTCATCGCCGAGGAGTCCCCCGAGGGAGCGCGCCGGGTCCTGCACGCGGCGCTCGACCTCGCCTCGGGCCTGGAGACTCTCGGCGAACGCGGGCGTGTCGTCCCGGAGCTCCGCGATTCGAGCATCCGCGAGGTCTTCGTCTACGCCTACCGGGTCATCTACCGCGTGTCTCCCGAACGGATCGTCGTCCTGGCGTTCCTGCACGGCGCTCGCGATTTCGAGCGATGGCGCAGGGAACGGCGCTGAGGCGCCCGAGCGCGCCCGCCGAGCCTTCGAGGCCGGGGAGAGAAACACCGGGAGGCGCTTCGAGGAACCCGCTCACCGTTCGCGACAGCACGCTCGCCGCACCAGCGCCCAGGGGGATGCCGAGCATCGTGGGGCGCGTGCGGGCGCGGTCTCGCGGGAGGGCCCGCAGGAGACGACCCCCTCGGGCCAGCCCGGTACGGCCGCCC
>CBRGOK010000626.1:0-2609 GCA_967798035.1 uncultured bacterium | reverse complement strand
CCAGAACGCGTCGCCCGCGGCGTTGCCCGTCGCGGCGTTGGGGCCGCACACCGGGGTGCCCGGGCCGCCGCGGTGATTGCGGATCCCGTTCTGGTGGTGGCAGACGATCTGCGTCCCGTTGCACGGGATCGCGCAGAGCTGGGCAAGGGCCGTCGACGAGAGGAAGACTCCCGCAACGCCCACCCTCACGAGGTTTCGGAGGCTCATCATTCGTTTCTCCTTGGACAATCTCCTGGCGTGAATTCGACAGGAAAAGGTGCTGCGGGGACTCCTACCGGTCTAAAGCCTAGCCTCCCCCGCGGAAGCCGGCAGGAAACACGCGAACGGTCTGTACGCGAACATCTCTCGCGGCGCTCCGGACCTCAACGCGGAGATCCCGCCGGGGAGCCCGAGGCGCCGGGTTGGACGATCTGGACGCCGTCGAGTTCGATCGGCTGCGCCGCGACATGAAAAACGTGGGGGACCCAGTTGCCGCTGGCGTCCTTGGTCGCGCCCTTCACCCAGTAGTAGCGGGTGCCGTCGGGCAGGACGGCATACGGCTCCGACCCGGGGTCGACCTTCGCGTCGGCCGGTGACACCGACTTGGCGACCTCGGGCGCCTTCGTCTCGGCGACCGGGGTGGTTGCCTCGGAAGAAGGCGCCTCGGGACGCGGGGGCGCGGTCGAGGCGACCGCGGCAGCGGCCTTCGCAGCCGGATCCCCCTCCCGGACGGACTTCGTCCCGTGCAGGGAGGCCGCGAACGCAACCACGGCTGCGGCCGCAACTCCGACAAGACCGAACTTCAACGTCCTCATGTGATGGCTCCCGATCGCCCTGCGGCAATCCGTCAAGGCCTCGCCGTCGCTGGCAGATCGGTTCCTTCGCTGCTCCTGGAGACGCAGCAGGCTAGCACGATGTTCCCTGCCGGGCAACGCCACGGGGCGGCCTCGGCCGGGCCGTGGCTCCGATCCTTTCCCATGCGGGAACCCTACCCCAAGAACCCGGGGATGGCACCGGCCGGTCACCTGGGTCTTCCCTCGAGTTCCGCGAGGAAACGGCGCGCCCCTTCCGAGTCCGGGCCCCTCCTCAAGGCTTCTCGGAGGAGGGTCACGGCCTCGTCCTGGGCCCCGCCGGCAGCGAGGGCGCGAGCGCCGACGACCAGGGAGATGGAATCTGTCAAGTCGTTACGTAGAAGGGACATGAGGTCGGTCCGGCCGCCGTCGAGGTCCCCCTGCCGAATCCGGTGCAGTCCGCGGGTCACCCGCACCAGGGCGGCTGCCAGCCTCTCGCTCCGGTCGGGGGACCCGTCCTCCAGCGGTGGGAACGACAGCCTGCGCCAGGCGGCCTTGTCCTTCTCGCGAGCCGCCGCGGGGTTGAGCATCCCCGGGAGGGAGATCCGGAGGAACATCCCTTCCGGAGTCGCGACGCTCCCCTCGAGTCCCTGACAGGCTCCGGGATCGAAGGGGATCCCCACGGCGTAGACGGGCCGGGTGGCGATCCACCGGCGGATCACCAGCCCCGCGTCGAAGGCGAGCCGGGGGGCGCCGCGGAGCGTCCGCCGGCGGTCGCGCTCCTCCCTCGAAAGAGCCCCCAGCTCCGTTTCCTCGAGGTACCCATAGCGCTGGGGCAGGTGGACGTCGGTCCGGACCCCCCGGACGCGCTGGAGGAAGAGGCAGGGGAAGACGAGGTGGTCCCCCGCCGCGAGGAGGACCCCGTCCGGCTCGACGTTCTCGAGGAGCGCCTGGCCGAAGGGCTCGAAGAAGCGGTCCTCCGAACGGTCGTTGCGGGGGCCGTTGTCGGCGGCGGTCCAGGCGACGGCGAGGACGCCGAGGGGAAGCGCGAGGAGCCTTCCGGCCTTCCATCCCCGGAGTCCGTCGAGGGCGGCTCCCGCGAAGAGCCCCAGGAGGGCGAAGGCGGGGAGGGAGTAGGTCTCGTAGGCGGGAGGGAAGAAGAAGGCGTCCCGGAGGGAGGTCGCGTAGACGAGGCCGACCGAGGTCGCGAGAGCGGTCGCGAGGAGGAGGGCTCCGAACCTCCCCCACCGACGGGCCGCGAGGGCGGTCCCGATCCCGGCGAGCCCGAGGACGGGGAGGGGGAACTGGGCGAGGAGGATCTCCCCGAACCTCCCCATCCTCGGGCCGAACCCGAGGTACGTCGGGGGGTCCATCCCGAGCTCCTCTCCGTGCGAGTACTGCCGCATCGTGAGGTGGTTCCACAGGGCGCGCGGCGTCTCCGGGTTTCCCCAGTCGAGGAAGGGGTCTGCGGCCGACCGGAGGGGGAGGTAGAGGATCGGGAGGAGCCCGGCAAGGAGAGCGAGCGCCCCGACGGCGAGGGAGCGCCGGTCCCGGAGGAGAGCGGGTCGCTCGAGGAAGGCGTAGGCGAGGAAGATCGGGAGGAGTCCCCGCGCGAGGGGCTGGAGGGTGAGGAAGAGGCCCCCGACGAAGAGGAAGGCGGCGAACCGCCGCGGGGTCGGGACCTCCCGCCAGCGGTCGAGGGCGAGGAGGGCGCCGAAGACTCCGAGGAGGGTCGCGCCGTAGACCTCCGCGATCACGCTCTGGCCCCAGACGGCGTCGGCGAGCCCCGCGAGCGCCGCGCCGGAGACGGCCCCGGCGGATCCGACGCCCCGGCGCCGC
>CBRGOK010000625.1:0-2609 GCA_967798035.1 uncultured bacterium | reverse complement strand
GTGGATCGAGGGGCGCCTCCGGATCAACGCGGCGAACTGCGTACACTGCAAGACCTGCGACGTGGCCGATCCGTACCAGGTGATCCGCTGGGTCGTCCCCGAAGGAGGGGGCGGTCCCAAGTACGTCGACCTCTAGAGCCATGGCCCCCCTCCAATTCTCTCCCCACGACACGATCCCCAAGCGCTTCCGGACGCCTCTCCTCGTCGCCTTCGGCTTCGAGGGGGAGGCCCCCGACCTCCCCTCTGGAACCGACCTCCCGGAGCGCGCCCGCAAGGACTTCGACGGGAAGGCGCGCTCGACCCTCCTCGGCTACGGGGAAGTGGGCGAGGGCCCGGAGCGCTTGCTCCTCGTCGGGCTGGGCAAGAAGGCGAAGGTCGGCCCGGAGGAGATGCGGCGCGCCGCGGCGGGGGCCTTCCACCGGGCGAGGGAGCTGAAGCTCCCGGGGTACGCGGTCCACGTCGACCCGGCCCTGGCGGAGCAGGTGGGCCCGCGCCCCCTCGCCCTCGCCCTGGCGGAAGGGACCGTCCTCGCCTCCCACCGGATCGGTCTCTTCCGCACGGGGAAGGACAACGACAAGGAGGAGGGACCGGGGGCGGTCGACGTCTTCCTCGAGAAGGGGGGGGCCGCCTTCCGCGACGGCCTCGAGGCGGGGCGCGTCGGCGCCGAGGCGCAGAACTACGCCCGCTCGCTTGCGAATCGCCCGGCGAACACGAAGACCCCCACCTTCCTCGCGTCGGAGGCGAAGCGGATCGCGCGGGAGACCGGCGCCCGCTGCCAGATCCTCCTCGAGGCGGATCTGAAGCGCCTCGGGATGGGGGCGCTCCTCGGCGTCGCCAAGGGCTCGGAGGAGCCCCCCCGGCTCATCGTGCTCCGCTCCCGCCCGGCGAAGGAGCGCGTCGCGATCGTCGGGAAGGGGATCACGTTCGATTCGGGAGGGATCTCCCTCAAGCCCCCGAAGGGGATGGAGGAGATGAAGTACGACATGTCCGGCGGGGGCGCGATCCTCGGCCTCTTCAGCGCCCTCCCCTCCCTCGGGCGCCTCCCCTTCGAGGTGGTCGGGGTGATCCCCGCGACCGAGAACCTCCCCGGGGGCGGGGCGCAGAAGCCGGGCGACCTCGTCACCGCCTTCAACGGCAAGACGATCGAGGTCCTGAACACCGACGCCGAGGGGCGTCTCATCCTGGCCGACGCGCTCGCCTGGACGGTGAAGGAGTTCGCGCCGAAGTGCATGGTCGACCTCGCGACTCTCACGGGGGCCGTGATCGTCGCCCTCGGGCACGAGGCCGCGGGCCTGATCGGGACCGACCGCCGCCTCGTCGACGACCTCAAGGCGGCCGGCGAGGTGACGGGGGAGCGGCTCTGGGAGCTCCCCCTCTGGGACGAGCACCGCGAGCAGATGAAGGGAGAGGTCGCGGACCTGAAGAACATCAACGGCGCGGGCGAGGGGGGCGGCACGATCGCGGGCGCGGCCTTCCTCTCCCACTTCGTGGGCGACACCCCCTGGGCCCACCTCGACATCGCGGGGACCGCCTGGGGCGGCCGCGACCGCGGCTACTACAAGAAGGGGGCGAGCGGAGTGGGCGTGCGCCTGCTCCTCGAGTTCCTCCGCGCGCGCGCGGCGGCGCGTTGAGCCCAGCCACGCAGTGAGCCTCGGGGCTCACATGTCGATCGCGGGGGGGACGCCCCTCGCCCCCGAGCGCGGGGCCGCCTTCCGGTGCACCGCGATCCAGGTCTTCACGAAGAACGGGAACCAGTGGGGAGAGCGCGAGGTCTCCCCGGAGGAGGGGGAGGCCTTCCGCGCCTCGATGTCCCGTTGCGGCGTCGAGGCCGCTCTCTCCCACGACTCCTACCTGATCAACCTCGCCGCCCCCGGCGCGGACCTGCGGAAGAAATCGCTCCGCTCCTTCCTCGCCGAGGTCCGCAGGTGCGCGGCGCTCGGGATCCCCACCCTCGTCTTCCATCCCGGCGCCCACGTCGGCGAGGGGGAGGCCGCGGGGATCCGGCGCGTCGCCGCCGGCCTGCGCGAGACGCTCCGGCGGTCGGAGGGGCTCCCCGTGACCCTCGCGATCGAGACGACGGCCGGACAGGGCTCCTCCCTCGGACACACCTTCGAGCACCTGCGGGACCTGATCGACGGGGCGGGGGCGGGGCCGCGGCTCGGGATCTGCTTCGACACCTGCCACGTCCACGCCTCGGGGCGCGACCTCTCGACCGAGGAGGGGGTGGCGCGATGCTTCGAGGATTTCGACCGAATCCTGGGTCTCGGGCGCCTCCGCGCCTTCCACCTGAACGACTGCAAGAAACCCTCGGGGAGCCGGGTCGACCGGCACGAGCACATCGGGCGCGGCACGATCGGCCTCGCCGGATTCCGGGCGCTCGCCCGAGACCGGCGGTTCGCCCCGGTCCCGAAGGTCCTCGAGACGCCGAAGGGGCCCGACCCCGTCTCGAAGCGCGAGTGGGACGCCGTGAACCTCGGGCGCCTGCGGCGCCTGGGGATGCGCTGACACATCCCCCTCCCCTTCTCCCCCTTCTCCTCTTCTTCCCCGCCCCCTCCCCCCTCCCCCCCGAGGGGAGTACCCTCCCGCCCATGCAGCGGAAGCCGACCGTC
>CBRGOK010000624.1:0-2624 GCA_967798035.1 uncultured bacterium | reverse complement strand
TGGTCTTCCTCGCCTCGGGTCTCGCGACCTTCGTGCTCCGTCCGGAGTCGCCGGGAGGGTCCAACGGTCGTGACTCGCGGCGGAAAATAGGGGCGAGCGCCGCCTCGTCAAGACCGGAGGAGGGTCCGGTGAATCTCCTTACAGGCGGCTCGATCGAGGGAATCGTTCGGGCCTGGGGGGCCCGATGGACTCGGGTGGGATCTCGCGGAGCCGAGAGGAGCCGGTTCCGCCGGGCCTAGATGCCCCCTCCGGGCCCGTCGAACGGGCCCGGAGGCAGGCGCCCCCTAACTCTCCGCATGAAAGAGCCGGAAACCCGCGCGGAGCGAACGGGTCGCGTGGAAGCGGCGCGGACCCGCCCGGGGGCTCGGGCGACCTTGCGCTTCGCCCCCTCAGGGTTGATTCCACGTCGAAGCCTCGGTCGACCCGTCCGGGGCATCGAACCGGGTGCGGGCCTCCCGACTTCCCTCGGGCGAGCCGATCTGGTGCACTGCGACTCCCCCGGGCCTGGAGCGCGACGTGACCGGCATCGATCTCGACCGAAACGCCGTCGACACCATCCGGAGGCTCTCGATCGACGCCGTCGAACGGGCGCGCTCGGTCAGCGCTTCCGCGGCTCCGAAATGACCTTCTCCTACGCCGAGAACTTCGGAACCTCGCCGGCGACCGGCGACGAGCGGCTCCTCCACGACGCGATCCTCGGCGACTCGACCCTCCTCCAGCGGGCGGACATGCTCGAGGCCTCCTGGAGCGTCGTCGCGCCGGTCCTCGACGTCTGGCCGGCGCTCCCGCCTCGCGCCTTCCCCAACCCCGCGCCTGGGGCCCGCAGGAGGCGGACGAGCTCCTCGAGCGCGACGGGCGCACATGTCGGACGGCCGGGGCTTGATCCTCGCCGGAGACATCGGCGGCACCCACTGCCGTCTCGCCGTCTTCTCCTCCTCCGGCGATCGCCTCGAGCGGGTCTGGGAACGGACCTACCCCTCCCGCGAACAGCGCGACCTCGTCGCCCTCGTCCGGGCGACGGCCGGAGAGTCCCGCGCCGAGTTCTCGGCGGCGAGCTTCGGGATCGCGGGCCCGGTCCGCGACGGGCGCGTCCGGGCGACGAACCTTCCCTGGACGGTCGACGCCGCCGGGCTCGCCTCCGCCCTCGGCCTCCCGCGCGTGGGGCTCCTGAACGATCTCGAGGCGAACGCGTGGGGGATCGCCGCCCTCCCCGCCTCCGACCTGCAAACCCTCCACGCGGGCTTCCCCGACTCCGGCGGCAACGCCGCCCTGATCGCCGCCGGGACCGGGCTCGGCGAGGCCGGCCTCTACTGGGACGGGGAGCGCCACCACCCCTTCGCGAGCGAGGGAGGGCACGCCGACTTCGCGCCGGCCGACGATCTCCAGTTGGAACTCCGGGGCTGGCTCTCCGCCCGCTTCGGGCATGTCTCCTGGGAGCGGGTCGTCTCGGGGCCGGGCCTCCTCAATCTCTACGGATTCCTCCGCGAGACGCGCCGGGGCGAGGAGCCGCCGTGGCTCGCCGAGAGGATCGCGGCGGGCGATCCGGCGGCCGCGATCGCCGAGGCCGCGATGGAGGATCGCAGCGACCTCGCGGTGCAGGCCCTCGACCTCTTCGTTCGGCTCTACGGCGCGGAGGCCGGGAACCTCGCCCTGAAGGTCCTGTCGACGGGGGGCGTCTACCTGGGAGGCGGAATCGCTCCGAAGATCGCCGCGTGGCTCCAGCGGCCCCCGTTCCTCGAGGGATTCCTCGACAAGGGGCGCATGCGGCCGCTGCTCGAGTCGATGCCGGTGCGGGTGATCCTGAACGATCGGACGGGACTCCTCGGGGCGGCGCGCCACGCCGCGCGGTCGCGCCCGTAGCGCCCTCCGGTCGCCGGGCTCCGGGATCCATGGGCCGGGTCGAGAGGAGGCGGCGGACCTTCGCGAATCCCGCCGAACTCGCGTCGGTTCCCGCCATGCGCAACGCCGAGCGCGCCCGCCTCGCCGAGGACGCCGCGCGGACGAGGTACTGGAAGCGCTGGGGGCCCTACCTCTCCGAGCGCCAGTGGGCGACGGTCCGGGAGGACTACTCGCCGGGAGGGGACTGCTGGAACTACTTCCCCCACGACCACGCCCGCAGCCGCGCCTACCGGTGGGGGGAGGACGGCCTCCTCGGGATCACCGACTCGAAGGGCCGCCTCGCCTTCGCCCTCGCCCTCTGGAACGGCCGAGACCCGATCCTGAAGGAGCGGCTCTTCGGCCTGACCGGCCCCGAGGGGAATCACGGGGAGGATGTGAAGGAGTGCTACTACTACCTCGACGCGACCCCGACCCACTCCTACCTCAAGAGCCTCTACAAGTACCCGCACTCCGAGTTCCCCTACGCGCGGCTCGCCGAGGAGGCGCGGCGGCGCGGCTCCGGGTCCCCCGAGTTCGAGCTCGCCGACTCGGGGGTCTTCGACGGGGGGCGCTACTTCGACGTCTTCGCGGAGTACGCCAAGGCTTCGCCCGAGGACATCGCGATCCGGATCACGGTCGCGAACCGCGGGCCGGAGGCGGCCCGCATCGACGTGCTGCCGACCCTCTGGTTCCGCAACAATTGGGCCGGGGGGAGGGAGAGCGAGGGGCATACCAAGGACCGCCCG
>CBRGOK010000623.1:0-2640 GCA_967798035.1 uncultured bacterium | reverse complement strand
CGTCGTTCGTGTCGAGGTCGCCGTTGAGGGCGCCCGTGAAGCCAGACACGAGGAGGTGCGTCACGTTGTCCGTGTTCTCGAAGTTGAGCGTCGTCGTCAGGTCGGCCGTGCCGAGGGTGAACGTCGACTCCGCCGCGACGAAGAAGCCGCTCGGAGGGATGACGTTGCCCGTCAGGGTCGTGACCTGCTCGATCACGCCGCTCCCGAGGGCGCTGTCGCCGAGGACGAGGTACGTGAGGCCCGCGAGGCTCGTCCCCGGCGGACCTGCCAGCTCGAAGAACTCGTCGTCGTCCGTCCCCCCCTGATCGATCCGGATCTCGTTGATCACGACCTGCGCGGACAGGCTGGAAGCGCCGAGGGTCGCGAGAAGGGCGAACGCGAGGACGGGGGCAGCTCTCATGTCGCCTCCCACTCCCGGCCGCCCGGACGCCGGAGTCTAGGCCCGTCCTTCGAAGTTGGAAAGGGCCCAGCGCGGCCCTCCTCCCGGGCGGGGAGTCCCCCGGCCTCGACCCCGAAGGAGACTCCCGCGGGCGTCCCCGCCCCGGCCTCCGCGCAAGGACCCCGCTCTCGGCGCCTTCGGAGCTCGGGGCTAGAGGATGGCGAGCGGGACCGGGTTGGTCGCCAGGGTGGGAACCAGCGTGACCGAGTCGACGATCACGGCCGCGCTGTTCAGGTTCAGCCCCGCCAGGTAGGCGGGGATGGGAGGGACGTTCAGCGCGGCGAAGGCCCGCCCGCCCGCGTCCAGGAACCCCAGGTTGTTCGTGAAGACCGCGCTGTTCGGGATCTCGAGGGAGATCTGGAGGAGGTCGTCGAAGTTGAGGGGAATCACGATCCCCGCGATCGAGATGCCCGGCGCCGTCCCCGTGAAGTTCGTCCCCACGAAGTAGAAGTCGCCGGCGTACGCCGGGCCGACGTTGAGGACGAGGGACTGGGTCCCCCCGAGGACGACGGGGATCTCCCCTCCCAGATTCGGCGCCCCCGGCGTGTCCGTCAGGGCGGGATCGTCGAAGTCGCCGATGTTCCAGCTCGAGAGCGCCGCCGCCCCGTTCGGGAAGCGGAAGACGCCCCCGGGCACGGACCCGTGGTCCGGTCCGATCGTCGGCGGGCCGTAGTGAAACTCAGTGTTCAAAGGAGGGTTCGGCTCCTCGATGACCGCGACCCGGTCGAGGACCGCCGTCCACGGCGTCGAGTCGAGCACCCCGTCGCCGTTCGTGTCGAGGTCGTCGTTCAGGTCACCCGTGAATCCGGACACGAGGAGGTGGGTCACGTTGTCCGTGTTCTCGAAATTGAGCGACGTCGTCAGGTTCGCCGTGCCGAGGGTGAACGTCGACTCCGCGGCGACGAAGAAGCCGCTCGGGGGGATGACGCTTCCGGTCAGGGGGGTGACCTGCTCGACCACGCCGCTGCCGAGGGCGCCGTCGCCGATGACGAGATACGTGAGACCCGCGAGGCTCGTCCCGGGCGGGCCCGCGAGCTCGAAGAACTCGTCGACGTCCGTCCCGCCCTGATCGATCCGGATCTCGCTGATCACGACCTGCGCGGACGAGGGGGGAGCGCCGGTGGTCGCCAGTGCTATGCACGCGAGGATGAGGCCGACTCTCATGCCGCCTCCCGCTCCCGAACGCCCGAGGCACCGAGTGTAGACCCGGCGTTCGAAGTCGGAAAGGGCCCGGGTCGGCCGCGCTTCCGACCGAGGAGTCCCGGCCTCGACCTCGAGGTCGCGCGGAGCAGGCCCCCCTTCCGGGGGGGCGGGGATCCGCGGCCCTGGCGTTCCTCGCGCTCAC
The DNA here is from genome assembly GCA_967798035.1 of uncultured bacterium. Lineage (GTDB taxonomy): Bacteria > Planctomycetota > UBA1135 > UBA1135 > JAKEFM01 > JAKEFM01. The sequence goes on along the minus strand of CBRGOK010000623.1, from coordinate 856 downwards.
GGCCCAGGGCGGACCTCGACCGCCCCCGTCGCACCCCGGGGGGGTCGGCCTCGGTCTCCACGCGCCGTTCGCCCAGCGCTTCGTCCAGTCCCGGCAGGAGGCGGTCGCGGCCTACGCTCCCGAGCAGGACGTCTCCCGGTCGCGGAGGGAGGCTCCGCACGATGGGCCTCCGGCCACCCTTCCTTCGAACGACCGGCCCCGGGAAGCGCGGACGGCGGATCCTCCCCTTGCGCTTCCTCGAGCGTCGGTGCAGGGTGGGTAATACCGAGTATTAACTGGCGAAGTCGAGATGCGAACCACGGAGATCGTCTCCCTCTCCTTCCCTCCGACGCTCCTGCGGCAGATCGAGCGCCGGGCGAAGAAGGAAGGGCGGACGAAGAGCGCGCTCTTCCGCGAGGCCATCCGCCGCTACCTCTTGGAAAGCGAGGTGCGCGAGCTGGCGCGCTACGGCGCGCGGCGGGCCCGCCGACTCGGCCTGCGCCGCTCGGACCTCCAGCGGCTGATCGAGGAGTACCGCCGGGGGAGGTAGTGCTCCGGGTCGTCCTCGACACGAACGTCTACGTCTCCGCGTTCGCCTTCGGGGGAGTGCCGCTCGACGTCGTGCGGCTCGCCATTCGCGGCGAGATTGCGGTGTTCCTCTCCCCTCCGATCCTTCGCGAGATCGAGGGAGTCTTCCTGCACAAGTTCCGCTGGCCACGCCCGAGGGTTGCCCGCCTGCTCCGGGCGATCCGAGCCTTCGCGCGTTCGGTCTCCCCCTCGGAGCGGGTCCACGTCCTCGAGGACGAGGCGGACAACCGGATCCTCGAGTGCGCAAGGAGCGCACGCGCGCATGTGATCGTCACGGGGGACCGTCCCA
>CBRGOK010000622.1:0-2645 GCA_967798035.1 uncultured bacterium | reverse complement strand
CTGGGCCCGCGCGAGGGGGGAGAGGAGAGCGAGCGCCAGGACGCGGCCGAACACGAACGACGAGGTACGCGACATACACCACCTCCATAGGAAGGGCGGCCTTCCCGAACTCATGACAGCGAGGTGGAACGCTACCCCCGACTGCGAGGCGATCAAGAGGGCCGGATGCCGACGTTCGCAGGCCCGCCGGGCGGCGAACATCGGGACCCCTGACCTGGGGAGAGCCCGGGTCCGGCGCAGATCACGATCTCAGGCGAAGGAGAGGTCGAGGGAGGAACCCCCCCGGAGAGAACGCGGTGGGGAGTCACCGGCAGGGTGGACGCAGGCAGGACGGGGTCTTGCCGCCGATCGTACACCTGGGCTCGCGCGATCGGACCGAGGAGGAGGAGCGCGAGCGCACCGCGGCCGGACCGCAGGACCGCAGCGGCGGACCGTCGAGTCGAGGTCCTCTCGACGCTCCTAGGGTTGAATCGTGATCGCCAGCGCCCCGCTCGCCGAGACGCCGAGCGGCGGGCAGGGCGGGGAGGGGAAGTTCGAGCCGACCCAGAAGAACTGGACGAAGGCCTGCCCGCCGGCGAGGGCGGGATTCGCCGGGATCGGGATCCCGACCTGCGCCGCACCGACGGCGTTGCTGGGCACGGGGAGGACGAGGAGCGCCGGCGAGGCGAGGTCGAGCCAGACCGAGGCCCCGAGGAAGACGAACGGCGTCGCGAGCGGGGCGCCGCTGAAGGCGAGGAGGCCCGTCGCGTTGGGGGGCGCCTGCCCGCAGGTGAGCGCGAAATTGGCGTTCCCGACTTGGGGCCACGAGGTCACCCCGATCGCGAGCGGCCCCGCGCAACCGGGCGTCGAGTCGCCATAGGGGGAGGCGCCCGTCGGGAGCATGTCGAGGCGGAAGACGAAGCCGTCGCCGCCGATTCGCCCCGCGATCGTCACGTCGCCCGACGCGGCGACCGAGAGCGCGTTGGCCTCCCCGAAGGCGGTCCCCCCGACGAACGTCGAGTAGAGGATCTGCTGGGAGGAGGGCTGCGTGGGGTCGAGGCGGGTGACGAAGACTTCGGAAAGGACGCCGGGGAAGTTGTGCGTCGGGTCGAAGGAGCCCGGAGTCGTGGGGTAGTCGGCCGATGGGGTGATCCCCGCGATCGTCACGACGCCCGAGGCGTCGCTCGAGAGCGCGGAGGCGAGGTCGTCGTAGGACCCTCCGACAAACGTCGAGTAGAGAAGTTGCTGGGAGGCGGGCTGCGAGGGGTCGAGGCGCGTGACGAAGACGTCGAACAGGACGCCGGGGAAGTTGTGCGTCGTGTCGAAGGAGCCCGGAGTCGTGGGGTAGTCGCCAGAAAGGGTCCTCCCCGCGATCGTCACGACGCCCGAGGCGTCGACGGAGAGCGCGTGGGCAAGGTCCTGGGAGGCCCCCCCGACGAACGTCGAGTAGAGGAGTTGCTGGGAGGCGGGCTGCGAGGGGTCGAGGCGGGTGACGAAGGCGTCGGGAAGGATGCCGGGGCTGTTGTGCGTGGTGTTCCAAGCGCCCGGGGTCGTGGGGTAGTCGGGAGATTGGGTCCGCCCCGCGATCGTCACGACGCCCGAGGCGTCGGCGGAGAGCGCCTCGGCGAAGTCGATGCCGTCCCCCCCGACAAACGTCGCGTAGTGGAGTTGCTGGGAGGCGGGCTGCGAAGGGTCGAGGCGCGTGACGAAGACGTCGGTGAGGAAGGCGGAGTTGTACGTCGTGTCCCAGGCGCCCGGGGTCGTGGGGTAGTTCGCGGAGGTGGTCTCCCCCGCGATCGTCACGACGCCCGAGGCGTCGACCGAGAGCGCCTCGGCGAGGTCGTTGGAGGCCCCCCCGACGAACGTGGAGTAGAGGAGCTGCTGGGAGGAGGGCTGCGAGGGGTCGAGGCGCATGACGAAGACGTCGGCGAGGCCGTTCTGCGTCGTGTCCCAGGCGCCCGGGGTCGTGGGGTAGTTCGCGGACAAGGTCCGCCCCGCGATCGTCACGACGCCCGAGGCGTCGACCGAGAGCGCGGAGGCCCAGTCGTCGCCCGATCCTCCCACGAGCGTCGCCCAGAGAAGACCCGGATCCACCACTAGCCCGGTCCCTCCTCCCCACTCCGGCACGACGAACCCGAACCGGTCCCGACCGCGCACCTCGTAGCGCGCCGACAACTCGCGGCGCCGACCTGATGCGTCCACCTCGAACGTCTTCGCCCTCGGCTGCCGCAGCGGCCCCACCGCGGTCTCGAGCACGAGCGCCCCCGCCTCGTCGAGGCACAGTCCCTCCGCCCCCTCCACCGTGAACTCGACCCGCGCGAGGTTCGCCCCGGGCGAGACCACGAGGTCGTACTCGAGGTGGCCCTCCTTCTCGTAGAGCCGCACCTCCACCCCGGGCCACGCCCCCCGATATCGCACCGCGCCGAAACGGGGCACGCCCGTCCTCCAGGAAGCAGGGTCGTTCCCGAGGAAGTAGGCGTGCACCCCCGCGAGGGGCTCCTCCCCGACGATCTCGCAGGGGCCGGCTCCCGCGAAGCGCATCCGCACCGCGGCGCCCCGCGACGGCGCGCCCGCCGGCTCGTCGCACGGCTCCGCGGCGCTCGACATGAAGCCCCCCTCCTCGAGGAACACGGCGGTCCCGCCGATGCGCGCGACGAAACGGGCCG
>CBRGOK010000621.1:0-2660 GCA_967798035.1 uncultured bacterium | reverse complement strand
CTCGCGACGCGCATGACCCGGTAGACCTCCTGCTCGTCCTTCGTCACCTCGTCGACCCGGACCGGGACGGTCCAGTCCCCCGCGCCGAGACGGTCGGACCAGAGGGTGACGAGCGGGGCGATCCGCTCGAAGTCCCGCCGCCCGTAGGGATCGGCCGGGGAGGGCCCCTCGATCCCGACGATCGCCGAGGGGGAGTCGAACGGGCGCCAGCGTCCGTCGGAGCCCTCCCCGATCCGGCGCAGCGCGATTGCGCGCACGCGGTCGTCGAGGACGAGGTCGCCGGCGTTGTGGTCCCGCTTCTTGAAGTAGCGGCCGGTCTCGGAGAGCACCTCGCGCGTGCACCCCTTGAGGCGCCCTCCCTCCTTCTCCTTGTAGTGGATCAGCTCGTTCCCGATCCAGACGAACCCCTCCTCGGGGAAGCCCGACGCGTCGTCGAGGAAGATCTCGACGTCGTCGACCTTGGCGTCGCGCGCGAGGAAGGCGCGGCCGCCGAGGAGGGCGCCGAGGAGGGCGGGGGGAGCGCTGTTGAGATGGATCTTCCCCTGCTCGTCCTCCGCGTGGACGGAGAGGATCGTCCCGCGCGGGTCGCGCGCGTCGAGGACGGTCTTGGGGATCGGGGGGACGGTGAGCTCCGCCTCGCCGTCGGAGAGGGGGGAGGCGTCGCGGGAGGGGTAGGTGTCGTGGAGGAAACGGCGCGCGTGCTCGACCCCGCCGCGCGCGGCGAGGCGGGCGCGCGCCTGGGCCGTCCGGTGGACGGCCACCCGGTCCCCCGACCGCATCGAGAGGAGGAAGGGGGTCGCCACCGCGATGAGGGCGGCGAGGACGAGGAGGACGACGACGAGGGCGAAGCCGCGATCCGGCGGGTGGCGCCGCGCTCGAACTGCAGCTCGAGGGCGAGGGGTCCGTCGTGGCGCGCCGGGTCGAGGTTGCCGGAGGCGTCGAACCAGACGTCGGCGTCCTGCGCGAGCTCGACCCCTTCGGGGAGGAGCAGGGGCTCCTCGACGACGAGGGCGGCGACCGCGACCTCGTCGATCGCGCCGCGGAAGGTCCGCTCCGGATCGGAGAGCCGCAGGTGCGAGCCGTCGAGCCAGACAGGCTCGGTCGCCCGGCGGCTGCGGGCCCGCTCGATCCCGTCGATCCAGAGCCGGAGGTGCGTCCGGTCGTAGAGGAAGGAGACGCGGGTCCACCGGCCCGGGCGCACGAGGTCGGGGGGAGACTCGACGCGGACCCTCTCCCCTCGGGCCCCCTCCCCCTTCACGGCGGAGACGAGGGCGACGTCGACGGCGGCGGCGCCGTCGGCCCGGATCTCGAGGCGCCAGGCGTCCCCCCGTCGCGCGACGATCCCTCCTCCCCGCTCGGGGCGGACGTCGGCCCGGAAGGAGAACCCGTCGCGCGTCTGCCACGAAGGATGGGAGCCGATCGATGCCTCCGCGAAGCCGCCGTCGTCGAAGGCGAGGGCCGAGCCGAGGCGTCCGTCCTCGACCGTGTGGGCCGACCGGAGGTCGAGGGACTCGCCGAAGGCGCCCTCCCCCCCGGACCCCTCGAAGTGCCACTCACCGATCGTCTTGAAGCCGAGCCGCTGGACCGACCTCCCCTCGCGGCTCGCGAGCACGCGGGCGAGGTTCCCCTGGGTCACCGCGAAGGCGCGGGCGGCCTGGAGCACCCCCTTCACCCCCTCGAAGGCGGCCTGGCGGGGGAAGGTGAGCCGGGCCGCGAAGCCGACGCCGATCCCGAGGAGCGCTCCGACCAGCGCGAGGACGACGAGGAGCTCGAGGAGCGTCGTCCCGCGCGAGGGGGAGCCCCTACGGCTCGCCGCCGTACACGAGGTCGTCTTCAGTTCCGAATTCGCCGTCACGGCCCGCCGAGATCACCTGATAGTCCTGCGGCCGGAGGAAGTTCCCAGTCTTCTTGCTGCGCCGCGCCTCGACCTCCTCGTCCCCCCCCGGCCCCGCCTCCCCCTCGCAGCGGTAGGATTGCTTGCGCTCGTACTCCGCCGCGTGGAAGTAGGCGAAGGGGTTCCCCCAGGCGTCTCGCACCTCGAAGGCGTCGTCGACCGCGTACTCGGTCACCTTCCGGGGGAAGCGATCCTCGTCGGAATTGATGAGCGTCGACTCCTTGGGCTTGGGCCCGTCGTAGGTCGGCGCCGCGAGGAAGGCGACGAGGCTCTCCGTCCCCGTGTTCGTGTCGTTCGGGGGCTGGGCCGAGAGGCCCTTGTAGGAGGAGGAGGGGTAATCCCCCGAATCGTTGTTGTAGGCGTCGATCATCCCCGCCAGCTCCTGGGCGAGGGCCCGAGTCTCCTGGACCTTCCCGCGGCTCAGGAACTCCCCGAAACGGGGGAGGAGCATGACCATGAGGAGGGAGAGGACCGCCAGCACGAGGAGGATCTCGATCAGCGTGAAGCCGCGGCGGGAGGGGGTCATGACTTCCTGTAGACGAGCCGCACGTCGTCGAAGGAGACGTCGGCGGTGCGCCCCGCCCCCTCCATCTGCACGAAGACGCCGAGCTTGTAGGTCCCCGAGACGCCGCGGAACTCCCGCAGCGTGTTGTCGTAGACCGTCTCGCCGTCGAGGAGGATCCGCAGGCGCGGATCTTCGGCGCTCCCCGCACGCTCGATCGAGATGCGCACGGGCGTGCCGGTCTTCCAGTGGATCCCCGCGGGC
>CBRGOK010000620.1:0-2662 GCA_967798035.1 uncultured bacterium | reverse complement strand
GGATCCCGGCCCGCAGGACCTTCCTCCCCCCCACCATCACGAACCCGCGCTCGATCAGGTCCTTGAGGCGCGTCCGCGAGATCCCCGGCGCCATCTCGCGGAGCGCCTTGTCGACGCGCACGCCCGCGAGTTCGGGGGGGACGTGGAGGTCGAGCTCTTTCGGTTCGGCCAACGGAGCGGGGCTTCGGCCGGCGAAGGATCGCCTCGCGGGCGGTCCCGGGGAAGCCCCGTAACTTCTCCCGGCCGTCCCGGTACTGGGGAATCGCTCGCTCGCTTCCGTCCCTGCCCCCTCGTCTCCGATCGGGGAAAAGTGAAGCGATCCAGCCGCGCGCTCCTCGCCGTCCTTTCCCTCCCGGTCTCCGCCCTGGAGCCGGGACACCGGCAGCACTCGCGGCCGCGGCCGGGTCCGCCGGGCCTCGTCGCCGTCGAAGGGGGCCGCACGGTCCTCGGCACCCGCCGGGAGGAGGTCATCGCCCTCGCCGAGCGGCACCGGAAGTTCCTCGGCAATCTCGCGGGGGAGCAGCCCCAGGCGTTCGTCCCGGTCGACGACTTCTGGATCGGGGCGAGCGAGGTGACGAACGAGCAGCACGAGGTCTTCGTGCGCGCGAGCGGGCGGAGGCCCCCGCTCCACTGGGCCGACCCGCAGGTCCTCGAGCGAGCGCGGCGCGCCTATCTCGGGCGGCCTCCCGAGCCCGGATCGCAGCACGGGAAGTGGGAGCCGGAGGAGTGGTGGCGGGAGCACTGGCGGGAAGCCTCCTGGTCGGTCCCGCCCGATATCGCCCACTCCCCCGTCGTCCACGTCTCCTTCGAGGACGCCGAGGCCTACGCACGCTGGGCGGGTCTGCGACTCCCGACCGAGGCGGAGTGGACCCGGGCGGCCCGGGACGGCGAGGAGGACCACGTCTACCCGTGGGGTCGGGAGTGGCGAGGAGAAGCCTGCGCGAACCTCGACAACGCGGGGCGAGGCGGAAAGGAGGCGCGGCCCCCATCGATCGGCTCGTTCCCCGGGGGCGCGACGGCGGAGGGAGTCCACGATCTCGTCGGCTCCGTCTGGGAGTGGACCTCCTCCCCCTACCGGCCCTTCCGCGGGTACCGCCCCCTCGAGATCTCTCCGCTCGTGAAGTCCCTCCCCCCCGAGCGGATCGAGGCGCCTTTCGGACAGGGCGGGCGCGTCGCCCTCGGCGGCTCCTTCGCGACGCGGGTCCCCTCGCTGGCGTGCCGGATCGGCAGCCGCGCGGGGATCGACACTGCCGGCACGCTCCCCGACCTCGGCTTCCGGTGCGCGTGGACCCCGCGAGCCGGACAGGACTCCCTGCAGGCCGCCGCCGCGTCCGGGCGCTTCGACCTCGCGGGGTCGGAGTTCGCCTTCGACCGCACCCTCGGGATCGAGCGGTGGGAGATCGCCGAGGGGGATCCCGGAGAACTCGGCGTCGCCGCCGAGGCGGCCCGCGAGTCGCGACCATCCGCAGCGTCCCTTCCCTCGGCCGGCCGGGTCCCCGGCTACGCCGCGATCGCCGCTCACCGGGCCGTCGCGTTCGCGCCGGTGCGGAAGCTCCCCTTCGCCGGCGCCGAGGTCCGCCGCGCCGCGCGCGAGAAGGCGGTCGTGCTCGGTCTCCTCCTCACCGACCTCCCCCTCCTCGATCCCCCGCTTCCGCCCGGGCTCTACACCGTCGCGTTCCGCGCGAAGGGAGGGAGGGGGCGCGAGCGCGATCCGCACGACGATCCGACGAGGGACCGGATCCTCCTCACCGGCGTCGGACTCCCGCCGACGAGCGCAGCGCGCGGCGAGCCTCCCGAGGAGAAGGCGGACCTGCAGGCCGCCCTCCCCGGCTCGATGGCCCTCGATGCGGCGGCGGGTTCCCTCCGGTTCGAGGCGGCGGTCCTCACGAAGAGCGAGTTCCGGGCGCTCGGCTTCGCGCTCGAGGTGCGGTTTCCGGAGGGGGCGCTCTCCGGGGCTTGGGTCCGGTAGCTCCTCGGCGCTCGATTCCCTTCCTTCCGGCGTTCCCGGAGCCGGCTCCAGCACCCCTCGCCTCGGTCGGATCTCGTGAAGGACCGCTCACCAGGCCGCGGAGTGCCTGCTACCATCCCCTCCTCCTAGGACTTCGCTCCGCTTCGCTCGTACATGCTCTTCGCACCTAGCAATCCAGTGGACGGGCAGCGTGTTCCCTCGGTCGCCCACTTCGTGGACGTCCACCCGTGATTCCCCTCTTGGACAAGACTCTCCGCTCGAATCCCCGCATGGGACGACCGACCGCGTCCGAGCGCCGAGTTCTCCAGCAGGAGTCGTTCGCGGTCGCCTTTCTGACTGCGATCGGGGTGCTAGCGTCCGCGCTACAGGACGCCAGTGGCCAATCGGTCGCGTGGGACCAGGTGGGCCCCTCCCCTCAATTCGTTTCTTCAACCGGATTCGGTGCCGTCTTGCACTCCGGAGGGGATATTGACGGGGACGGGATTCCGGACGCCGTGGCGGGAATTCCCGGTTTCACGTCCAACTTTCCGTTTCAGGGCCAAGTGCGTGTCTACTCCGGATCGGACGGCTCCGTCGTGCAGACTCGCAGCGGCACCGCGGCAAACACCTATCTTGGCCTGAGCGTCCTGATTCCCGGCGATTTCGATGGGAATGGGCTCGCGGAGTTCGCTGCGGCATCCGCCGCCGGGCCCA
>CBRGOK010000619.1:0-2665 GCA_967798035.1 uncultured bacterium | reverse complement strand
CGAACCCGAACGCCTTCGTGGCTCCCGAGACCGTGATCGCGCGCGGGTGGATCCGGTGGGCGGCGGGGCGCTCGCCCCGGGGGAGGAACTCGTTGTAGATCTCGTCGACGAGGAGGCGCGCCCCGGCGCGCTCCGCCGCCTCGCCGAGGGCGAGGAGGTCCCGCCGGGAGAGGGCCGAGCCCGTCGGGTTGTTCAGGTCGGAGAGGACGAGGAGGCGAGCGCCCGACCGGAAGAGGGCCTCCGCCCGCTCCGGATCGACGCGCCACCCCTCCTCGAGCCGGCGCGGGAACGGGACCGGCTCCGCGCCGAAGAGGGTCGGGAGGTGTCGAATCGCCTGGTAGCCGGGCGTCTCCACGCCGACCCGGTCGCCGGGCTCGATCAGGCATCCTCCCGCGAGGAAGAGTGCGTGGGTGCACGAGACGGAGACGAGGACCTCGTCGGGGCTGACCCCGTAGCGGGCCGCGAGCGCCTCGCGGAGGCGCGTCGGCCCGTACCCCTCCATCTCGGCCGGGTCGAGGTCCGGGAGCTCCGCGCCGAGATCCGCCAGCGGGAGGGAGGGCCATCCGCTCCGGGAGAGGTCGATCTCGATCCCCGGGGGAGGCGCCTTCGCCCAGGCCATGTGCGTGAAGGGAGCGAAGCGCATTCCTGTCCTCGATTGCGCGGTTTTCCGGCTCGGCTATATTCCGCGCCCGACTCGCCCGGCCACTTTACCGAGCCCGGAGGTCGACGATGCCCCTCCCCTTCTCCGGTCCGATCCTTCCCGCGCTCCTCGCGTGCCTCGCCCCGACCGGGCCCGCGCAGGATCCTCCCTCCTCCTCCGCCCTCCCCCTCCCGCAGGTCGCGGAGGCGGGTCCCAAGGGCGCCCGCGTCCTCAACCTGTTCTCCGAGGACGGGAAGGTCGTGCGGGAGCTCAAGCCCGGGGAGATCCTCATCGTCCGGGAGCAGCAGGGCCGGGACTGGTACAAGGTCGAGATCCCGGGCGGCTTCCCCTGCTTCATCCACTCCGACTTCACGGCGGAGGGGGAGAAGCCCGGCACCCTCGTCACGACCGGGAGCGGGATCAACCTCCGCCCTCTCCCGTCCTCGGCGCCCGACGCCTACCCGATCGCGCAGGTCTCGAAGGGGGTCGTGCTCCGGCTCCTCGAGGCGCGCTCGGACCGCTGGAACCGCGTCCTCTCCCCGCCGGACGCCACCGCGTGGGCGAGCGCCGCGAGCCTGAAGCTCCTCGGCCCCCCGGAGGGCCACCGCGCCCGCCTCGACGCGGCCGCGGCGGCCGCGGAGACCGAGTGGAAGTCGATCGCCGACCGCCTCGCGAAGGAGCGCGTCACCCGGGAGCAGGAGAAGGAGGCCTCCGAGGTCCTCGCGAAGGGGGACCGGATCCTCACGGGCCTCGCTGCAAAGTGGAGCCCGGAGGGGGCGGGGCAGGCGCGGGCGGCGTTCGAGGAGGCCTCGAAGAAGTCCGATCTCGACGCGACGAAGACCGCCGTCAAGGACCGCCTCACCCGCCTCGAGGCGCTCGAGGCCCTCGAGCGCGAGAAGGAGGAGGCGCGGAAGCTCGCCGAGAAGCAGGAGGAGCTCCAGCGGCGGGCCTCCGAGGAGATCACCCGCAGGGCCGAGCAGGGGCGCGCCGCCATCGAGGCGGGGGCCCCGCCGCCCGACATCCGCAAGCGCTTCGAGGCGATCGGCTGGGTCGAGCGCTCGGCCGGGGCGCCCGCCGTCCCCGAGTTCCGTCTCGCGAAGGGGGGGATCGCCTCCTATGTCCTCACCTGCCCGTCGGGGCGCTACGACCTCGTCGCGTTCCTCGGCAAGGAGGTCGGGATCAAGGGGAAGGTCCTCGAGAACGAGGGGCGAGTCCCGAGGATGCTCGTCGTCGAGCGGATCGAGATCCTCTCGAACTAGTCCGGCGCCGGATCCCCCGGGTCCTCCGGCTCGACGGCTCCCCACCGATCGGGGAATCCCGCCGCGAAGGCCGCGAAGCGGCCCTCCGCGATCGCGAGTCGCGCGGCTTCCATGAAGCGCGCGAAGAACCGCAGGTTGTGCAGGGTCGCGAGGATCGGCCCGAGCATCTCGTTGCACTGGAAGAGGTGGCGCACGTAGGCGCGGGAGAAGCGGGCGCACGCAGGGCAGTCGCACCCCTCCTCGATGGGGCGCGGATCCCGCGCGTGGGACGCGTTCCGGAGGCGCACGGTCCCGCCGAAGGTGTAGGCGAGGCCGTTGCGGCCGTTGCGCGTCGGGGCGACGCAGTCGAAGAGGTCGATCCCGCGCGCGATGGCGAAGGCGAGGTCCCCGGGGAGCCCGACCCCCATCAGGTACCGGGGTCTCTCCTCTGGGAGGTGGGGGGCCGAGACCTCGATCCCCGCGCGCAGGGTCTCCTTCGACTCCCCGACGCTCACCCCTCCGACCGCGTAGCCGTCGAAGCCGATCGCGGCCAGCCCCTCCGCGCAGGAGCGCCGCAGGTCCTCGTGGACCCCCCCCTGGACGATTCCGAAGACGGCGGGCCCCTCCCCGTTCCCCCGCGCTCGGGCCGTTCGCTCCGCCCAGCGGAGAGTCCGCTCGACCGCCGCGGCAACCGACGGGCGGTCGGTCGGATCGGGAGGGCACTCGTCGAGGGCCATCGCGACGTCGCTCCCGAGCGCGCGCTGGATCTCGAGCGCCTTCTCGGGGG
>CBRGOK010000618.1:0-2666 GCA_967798035.1 uncultured bacterium | reverse complement strand
TCGACCCGGTCGCCCTGCTCGAGCCACCGGTCGACGGAGGCTTCCCGGAGAGCTCCCAGCCCGAACATCCGCCCCTGCTCCCCGAGGTGCTCGAGGAGCCAGAGGTCGCCCTTGTGGAAGAGGAAGGGGGCCCCGAAGGCCTCCTTCAGCTCCGCCGCCCGCCCGACGTGGTCGAGGTGCCCGTGGGTGCCGACGAGGGCGACGACGTCGATCTTCTCCCGCTCGACCGCGCGGGCGACGGTCTCGACCTCGTCCCCCGGGTCGAGGACGATCCCCTTCCCGGTCTCCTCGTCGCGCAGGAGGGTGCAGTTCATCACGAAGGGCCCGACCGGGATCGTGACGACCCGCATCCGCGGGGTCTTCGCTCCCTTCCCCTTCACGCTCCCTCCCCCACCCACTCCGACCCGTCCTCGAAGACCTCCTTCTTCCAGATCGGGACGCGCTCCTTGATCCGGTCGATCACGTGCCGGCAGGCCCCGAGCGCGTCGGCCCGGTGCGGGGCGGCGACGACGATGCCGACCGAGGCCTCCCCGATCGGGACCACGCCGAGGCGGTGGACGACGCGGATCACGCCGACGTGGAAGCGCTCGCGCGTCTCGGCCAGGATGCGGTCCATCTCCGCCCGGACCATCGGCTCGTAGGCCTCGTACTCGAGGCGCACCACCCGGCGACCCCGGGAGACGACGCGCGCGGTCCCGAGGAAGGTCGCGAGCGCCCCGTCCTCGTCGGTCCGCACCCCCTCGACGAGGGCGACGGGGTCGATCGGGTCGGCCGCGAGGGCGAAGGAGGCGCTCATCCGCCGCTCACGGGGGGGAGGAACGCGACCTCGTCCCCCTCGCGGAGGGGTCGATCCGGCGGGACCTGGACGAGGTTCACGGCGACGGCGGCGGGCAGGCCCCGCAGCGCGGGGCAGCGCTCCTCCAGCCGGGCCCGGGCGGACTCGACCGTCGCATCGGGGGGGAGCCCCTCGAGGAGGACCTCCTCCTCGCCGAGGCGCTCTCGCCACCCCGCGAAGAGGCGGACGCGCACGCGCACGGCCGGGATTGTATCGGGGAGGCCGGGGCCGCCCTTCTTAAGGAGGGCGTCGCCCCCGTTCGATACTCCACGTCCGACCAGGAGGGCGGCCCCCCGCGGCCGCGGCGCTCGAGGCTCCGTGCGCACCTTTCTCGCCCGTCAGCCGATCTTCGACCGGCGCAGGGAGGTCTACGCCTACGAGCTCCTGTTCCGCTCCGGGGAGATGAACACCTTCCGGTACCCCGACTCCGATCGGGCGACCTGCAAGCTGATCGCCGACAGCGTCTCCCTGTTCGGGCTGGAGACGCTGACGGGCGGCAAGCGCGCCTTCATCAACGTCACGCGCGAGGTCCTGGTCCGCGACTACGTCTCCCTCCTCCCCGCCGGCCTGATCGGCGTCGAGATCCTCGAGGGGATCGAGCCCGACGCCGAGGTCCTCGCCGCGTGCGAGAAGCTGAAGAAGGAGGGCTACCCCCTCATCCTCGACGACTTCGTCTACGCGGAGCGCTACGAGCCCCTCCTCGGCCTCGCCGACATCGTCAAGATCTGCCTCCTCACGACCCCCCCCGACGTCCGCCGCGAGATGGTCGAGAAGTTCAAGCCGCGCGGGATCCGGATGCTCGCGGAGAAGGTCGAGACCCACGAGGCCTACGAGCAGGCGAGGGACGACGGGTACGACTACTTCCAGGGCTACTTCTTCTGCGAGCCGATCATCCTCGAGCGCGAGGAGGTCCCGGCGGTCGAGGCGCTCAACCTCGAGCTCCTCCGCGAGATCCACCAGCCGAAGCTCGACCTCGACCAGCTCGAGACCCTGATCAAGCACGAGATCGCCCTCGCCTACCGCCTCCTGCGCTACGTCAACTCGGTCCTCTTCGGGTGGCGCGCCCCGATCCGCTCGATCCGCCAGGCCCTCACCCTCCTCGGGGACAAGGGGATCCGCCGCTGGGTCTCCGTCGTCATCCTCGCCGGCATGGCGAAGGAGAAGCCGGAGGAGCTGCTCGTCGACGCCCTCGTCCGGGCGAAGTTCTGCGAGTCCCTCGCCCCCCACGCCGGCCTCGGCAACCGCCGCGAGGATCTCTACCTCCTCGGGATCTTCTCCCTCTCCGACGCGATCCTCGACCGCCCCCTCGTCGAGGTCCTGCGGGAGATCCCGATCTCCGAGGACGTGCGGGGGGCCCTCCTCGGCGAGAAGAACCGCCTCCGGGACCTCTTCGACTACGTCGTCGCCTACGAGCGCGGGGATTGGGACCGTCGGGTCATCCTCGCCCAGCGCCTGGGGCTCGACGAGGGAGGGGTGGCGGCGCTCTACAAGAAGGCGCTCGACTGGGGCCGCGCGACGTTCGTCCCCGAGCTTCTGCGGGTCTAGTCGAAACTGCCCCGGCTGGGTGTTGATGGGGCTGCGAGGAGCCGATCCTCCCCCCCCTCCCTTCTCGAATCCGTTTTCGTAGTCGCCTGCGCGGGCCCGCCTCCCCCGTGCGCGCCGCCCCCGACGCCGCGCCTCGCGCCGCCTCACCTCCCTACACCGCCTCTAGCCTCCGGGAGAGCTTGCCCCAGTCTTGTCTCCACCCGAGCAGCTCCCGCAGCGAGAGGCGGCGGTTCCACAGCCCCTCCTCCATCCCCGGAGTGTGCCTCACCTTGTTCGTCTTCCACCT
>CBRGOK010000617.1:0-2670 GCA_967798035.1 uncultured bacterium | reverse complement strand
CGCCTGCGCCGGGCGCTCGAGCGCCTGCGGGAGACGCTCGACCGGGAGTTCGGGGATCGGCGGTCCTGGGGGCTCGCGCTGGTCCCGCTCGCGGCGCCCGCAGGTCCCGTTTCGACCGAGGCGGCCGGAGAGGCGCCGGAGGCCACCGCCGGCAGGCCGCTGGCGGCGGCCCCCGTCGCGCTCGCGGGAATCGGCGCGGTGGCGATCGTCGGCCTTGCCGTCCTCCTCGGCCCTTCGGCGGGGGAGGAGCCCTCTCACCTCGTGCAGGGGTCCGAATCCTCGGCCCGGGTTGCGGAAGAGGGCCCGGGGACGCTCGAGCCGCCGGCTCCTCCGGAGCCGGGCCCGGACCGCGTCCCGACGGCGATCGAGACGCGGGACGAGGAGCGCGGGAACTCGACGGCGCCCGAGGTCGGCTCCTTCCGGCGGGTGGTCCTCCACCTCTTCGGGGGAGAGAAAGTCGAGGGAGCTCTGGTCGACTACCGCCCCCCCGAGACCTATGTCCTCCTCGAGCGCGGAGCCCGTCGGGAGGTCGGCGAGGGGAGCGTCGAGCAGGTCGAGTTCCTCGACGTCACCGCGAAGGTCGAGCGCGAGAACCGCGCCCTCGCGGATCGTGTGGCCGCCCTCGGCGACGCGGATCCTCGTGGGAGGGAGAAGGCCGCGCGGGAGATCCAGGCAGCCGGGCGTCGGGCCCTCGACCCACTCCGGGCGCTCCGCTCGAGCGATCCCGCGGCCGCGCAGCGCGCAGCCTCCCTCGCCGAGCAGATCTCCTCGCGAGCGGGAAAGGTCGTCCTGTCGTCGGGCGACTCCCACTCCTTCGGATCCAGGGGCGCGAGGCATCTCGGATTCTCGGACGGGGAGCTCTCCGTCGGGTTCGCCGGAACCGACTTCGGACACTTCCTCGACCTCGGGGTGCTCGATTCCTCCACCGTCCGGTTCGAGGGGGGAAGACTCCTCGCGGGCGGCTCGCCCGTAGCGACCTACGAGTTGTTCGCCCGGAACCTCGATCCCAGGCCGATGAAGTTGGTTCAAGAGCTCCGACCGGAGACGGGCCATGTGGTCCTCTTCCGTTCGGTCGACGACCGCGAGGGAGACTTCGTGGGGCTCCTCTCGATCGAGAAGGTCCTCGACGAGGCGGTCGAGATGACCTGGACGGAGCTCGTCTCCTGGGATGCTCTGGAGATGGAGCGCCGGGTCCGGCGCGAGGAAGAGGACTGGATGGCACGTCTCCGTGACATCCGGTCGGGGGAGGCGCTCCTCTGGGCCCGGAGGACGTTTGGCGACTACCTCAAGGCGACGTTCAGCTTCGAGTTCGCCACCCGGGATCACGTGGGGGTGACCCGGAACGACTGGGACTTCGTCTTCGGAAACGAGGGGCCTTCCCAGGTCCGGGTAAACACGGTGACGGACGACCGGTCGGAGGTCCGGGAGGTCGAGGCTTACCACATGGAGGCGAAGACCGTGGGGCTCCTCCCCGCCGACGGCTACGCCGGAACCGCCGACCTGCGGGTGGGGGGGACCTACGCCGTCCACACCGTCGACCGGGACTCCGACCTCTGGAGCCTGTTCCGCGTGACGGCGCTCGACCCGGGGAAGTGGGTCGAGATCCGCTGGCGCGTCCTCGAGAAGAAGTAGGGCTCGGGGCCGGGCCCCGGTCGTCCCGCGGCGGGGAGGGGCCTAGGCGCCCTTCGGCGCGCCCGCCTCGGCCGTCCCCGCTCCCGCCCCGACCGGCTCGGCGTCGCCCGGCTCGAAGCCGATCGTGTCCCCCTTGCGGACGGCCCGGATGCGCCCCTTCTTCGGGAGGTTCCCGCGCAGGAGCTCCTCGGCGAGCGGGTCCTCGATGTAGCGCTCGATCGCCCGCCGCAGCGGCCGGGCCCCGTAGTCGCGGTGGTAGCCCTTGTCGAGGAGGAACTCCTCGGCGACGGGGTCGAGGAAGACCTCGATCCCCTTCTCCCGGAGGCGGTCGTTCACCTTCGAGACCTCGAGGGCGACGATCCGGGTGAGGTCCAGCTTCGTGAGGACGTTGAAGATCAGGGTCTCGTCGAGGCGGTTCAGGAACTCGGGGCGGAAGAAGCGCTCGACCTCCCGCATGAGGGTGTCGCGCAGCTTCTCGAACGATCCCCCCTCGGCCATCTTCCCGAAGCCGAGCCCGGCCGAGTTCTTGAGGATCTCGCTCCCGATGTTCGAGGTCATGATCAGGATCGTGTTGCGGAAGTCGACGTGGCGGCCGAAGGAGTCCGTGAGGCGGCCCTCCTCCATGATCTGGAGGAGCATGTTGAACACGTCGGAGTGCGCCTTCTCGATCTCGTCGAGGAGGACGACGGCGTAGGGGCGGCGGCGGATCTTCTCCGTCAGCTGGCCCCCCTCCTCGTAGCCGACGTAGCCCGGCGGCGCCCCGACGAGCCGGGAGGCGTTGTGCTTCTCCATGTACTCCGACATGTCGATCTGCACGAGCGCCTCCTCGTCCCCGAACATGAACTTCGCGAGGGACTTCGCGAGGAGGGTCTTGCCGACGCCGGAGGGGCCGAGGAACAGGAAGGAGCCCATCGGACGGCGCGGGTCCTTGAGCCCGGAGCGGGAGCGGCGGATCGCCTTCGCGATCGCGTGGATCGCCTCGCTCTGGTGGACGACGTCGCGGGCGAGGTCGTCCTCCATCCTGAGGAGGCGCTCGGC
>CBRGOK010000616.1:0-2672 GCA_967798035.1 uncultured bacterium | reverse complement strand
TCGTCCTCCACTGGGGGGAGATGGGGACGCGCTGGGGGGTCAACCGCACGACCGCGCAGATCCACGCCCTCCTCTACCTCGCCCCGGAGCCGCTCCCCGCCGAGGAGATCGCCTCGACCCTCGAGGTCGCGCGTTCGAACGTCTCGACCTGCCTCCGGGAGCTCCAGGGGTGGGGGATCGTCCGCGTCGCCCACGTCCTCGGCGACCGCCGCGACCGCTTCGAGTCGTTGCGGGACGTCTGGGAGATGTTCCAGGTGATCCTCCGCGAGCGGATGCGGCGCGAGGTCGACCCGACCCTCGCGGTGCTCCGGGAGTGCGTGGAGGGGGGGAAGTCCGCCGATCCCCACACGAGGGAGAGGCTCGGGGCGATGCTCGACTTCTTCGAGACCCTCACCTCGTGCTACGGGGAGATCCAGGGCCTGCCCACGAAGGCGCTCGTCCAGTTCGTCAAGCTCCGCGGGAAGGTCCGGCGGCTTCTCGGAGGGAGGGGCAAATGAGCGCGCCCTCGGAGCGGCGCGGCTGGGTCCTCTACGACGGGGGCTGCCCGCTCTGCTCGGGACTCGTCGAGCGGTTCCGGAGCGCCCTCGAGCCCCGGGGATTCGGCTTCGCGCCGTTCCAGGAAGGGTGGGTGCGGGAGCGCCTGAGCCTCGCGGCCGGCGAGGTGCCCGGGGAGATGAAGGTGCTTCCTCCGGAGGGAGGGCTCCTCGGAGGCGTCGGAGCGGTCCTCTACCTCGCCTCCCGGATTCCGTGGGCGAAGCCTCTCGCCTGGATCGGAGGGTTGCCGGGCATCCGGCATCTCCTCGACCGCGAGTACCGCCGCATCGCCGCGAACCGCATCGCGATCTCCGGGGCCTGTCCGCTCCCCTCCGCCCTCGACGCGGAGAGGCGCCGGAGCGTTCGCGTGAGCGCAGCGAGCGCGGGGATCGGAGCCGCGCTCTGGTCCCTCCTCGCCGCGGCCGAACTCGCCGGAGTCCTCTCCCTCGGCCCGATCCCGGTCGTTTTCCTCCTCGCCCCCCTGATCCTCGTTCCCCTCGCCTTCCGGCTCCTCCTGCGCGGCGCCGACTCTTCCGTCAATCCCGGATTATTCCGGGCGGCCGTCCTCCTCCAACCCCTCGCGGCCGGCGCCGTACTCCTCTCCTTCCTCCTACCGCCCGGCGTGCCCGGCGGTCTCCTTGCCGTCCCCTGGCTCCTCCTTTGTCTCCTCCTCGCCCTCGCGGGACTGTTCCGCCTCTTCCTCGGCGGCTTCGCCCGTCTCGAAGAGGTTGCGATCGACGTGGGCCTCCTCTTCCTCCCCGTCGGAGGGGGCTGGCTCCTCCTCTCCCGCCTCGGGGCGAGCCCGATCGGCTTCGAGGAGCCGATCGTGATGCTCACGGCCGTCCACTTCCACTTCACCGCATTCCTCGCGCCGCTCCTGGCGGGGATGGCTGGGCGGATCGTGAAGAAGAGGGGCCTCTACCGGCTCTCCGTCCTCGGCCTCCTCCTCGGAACGCCCTCCCTCGCGGTCGGCTGGACCCTCCACTCCCCGGGCCTGAAGCTCGCCGCCGTCGCCCTCCTTTCCCTCTCGCTGACCCTGCTCGCCCTCCTCGGGCTCCGGGGACTCGGAGCGATCCGCGATGGGCGGGCCGAGGGGCTCCTCGGCCTCTCCTTCCTCTCCCTCCTCGCGGGGATGGCCCTCGCGTTCGCCTATGGCCTCGGGGAATTCCGTGGGACCGGAGGGATCGCGATCCCCGACATGGCCCTCGCGCACGGCCTCGCGAACGGGCTCGGCTTCTGCCTCTGCGGAGTGCTCGGCTGGGTGCTGGAGATCGAGGCGAGAAACGCCGAGGAACGTTGAGCCCATGAAGTTCGCCGTCACCGGAGGAACGGGTTTCGTCGGTGGACACCTTGCGCGGAGGCTCGTCGCCTCCGGACACGAGGTCGTCCTCCTTGCGCGCGGCCTCGACCGCCGCGACGAGGCGATCCGGCGCCTGCCGCGCTCGAGGTTCGTCGCGGCGGGCCTCGACTCGGAGGAGGAACTCGCCCGGGCCTTCGAGGGGTGCGACGGGGTCGCGCACTGCGCGGGGATCAACCGGGAGTCGGGGGACTCGACCTACCGCCGCGTCCACGTCGAGGGGACCCGGAACGTCGTCGGCGCAGCCCGCCGCGCGGGCGCGAAGAAGATCGTGCTGATCAGCTTCCTCCGCGCCCGGCCGACCTGCGGCTCGCCCTACCACGAGTCGAAGTTCGAGGCGGAGGAGATCGTCCGGGGCTCCGGGCTCGACCACACCGTCCTCAAGCCCGGCGTGATCTACGGCAAGGGGGACCACCTGCTCGACCACCTGAGCCACGCCCTCCACACCTTCCCGGTGTTCCCCCTCGTCGGCCTCCGGGCGAGGCGGGTCCGACCCCTCGCCGTCGAGGACCTCGCGCGGCTCGCGACGGCCTGCCTCGCCGAGGGGAGGCTACCGGGGGGCACCGTCGCCGTCCTCGGTCCCGAGACCCTGACGTTCGGAGAGGTCGTCCGGCGAGTCGCGCGAGTGATCGGCCGCAGGGCGCTCCTCGTGCCGGCGCCCGTGTTCTTCCACTCGGCATTCGCCGCGATCCTCGAGCGGACGATGACGATCCCCCTCATCTCGAAGGCCCAGGTGCGGATCCTCGCCGAGGGGATCGTCGAGCCCCTCCCTCCCTGCGAG
>CBRGOK010000615.1:0-2674 GCA_967798035.1 uncultured bacterium | reverse complement strand
GGCGCCGTTCCCCTCCTGCACGAAGTACTCCCCGTCGAAGAGCCGCTCCATCGTCGACTTCGAGCCCCGCTCGAAGGCCGCGCGCCAGCGCCTTGCCGTCCCCTCCTCCCCCATCAACCGGGCCATCTCCTCCCCCGCGCGCAGCGCCGCCAGGTAGAGCGAGCCGACGAAGCTGTTCGCGCTCTCGAAGTTGATGTCGTAGGTGTTGTGCTGGCTGTCGCGGAGGAGCCCCTCTTCTCCCCCTTGCCGCGCCACCAGGAACTCGAGGCTCTTCCTGATCCTCGGCCAGAGTCCTCGGAGCCACCCGTCGTCGCGGCTCATGAGGTGCGCCCGGTAGGCCTTCAGGACCGTCCCGGCCTGGCCGTCGGCGGCGTAGTTCCGGTCACCTCGGAAACCGACGAGTCCGGTCGCCTCGTCGAAGGCCTCCCCGTAGTCCTGCTTCTCCCGGATCGAGAGGTCGAGGGAGGGCCAGAGGCGCGCCAGCGCGTGCTCGTAGTTCCAGACGTGGGTGCAGGTCCCCGCGCAGCAGCCGACCCCCTCCCATGCCCAGAACCTCCCGTCCGCCCACACCTGGCAGGTCTCGGTCGCGAGCGTCGAGACCGGCATCCAGAGCCGCTCGAGGAGCCAGCGCGGCAGCGTGCTGTCGAAGAACGTCCGCCGCAGGAGGTCGGCGGACCCGTCGTCCTTCGCGACGGCGCGGTCGACGGCGAGGGCGTCGGGGTGCCGGACCGCGTAGAGATTGCCGACCTCGCGGCCGCCGGTCGTCCGCGACGGCGAGTGCCACGCGACCACGAAGGTCACTGCCTCCTCGCCGCCGGGCGGGACCGCGACCTCGCGCTCGACGGCTCCGGCGAAGGTCTCCCCCGGGGGACTGGGCCCCTCCCGCGGTTCGCTCGCTGCGTCGAGCGCCGGGATCGCACGACCACCCTTTCCGAGCGCCGCCAGGCAGAAGGTCGCTTCCGAGGTCCGGCTCCGCGCCGGCTCGTCGGCGAACTCGATCCGGTCGAGGTTGACGTGGCCCCATCCCCCTCGCGCCTCGTCGACGATCGCGATCCGGGCCTTCCTCCCGGCGAGGTCCGCGACGAGCCACGATCGAGGCTCGAGCCGCTCGTCGTTGGTCCCTCTCGCAGTCCGCACGGCCCGCCCGTCCACGAGGAGGTCCATCCGCGTCCCCGCCCCGGCGCCGCCGCCGATCCGGAAGTTCAGGTAGGGTCGCCCGATCGTGAACTCGGGCGAGAGGAGTCGGCCCGTCGTGTCGTCGCCGCCGAGGTAGGTGTTGACGAGCCCGGCCCCGTCGAAGCCGCTCACCGGGTTCTGCCGGGGGAGCGCCCCGCGCGCGGGGCCCTTCCCCATCGCCTCGCCCTCCGCCGTCCACCCGCCGTAGTCCTCGCCGTCGAAGCCGGCGAAGAGATCCGGCTCGCGCGAGGGGGGGCTCGGCACGCCGAGCCGGGCCCCCGTCCCCATGTGGACCCCGACGAGCCCCTCCTCGGAGACCGGTAGGTTCAGGTTTCCGCCGAAGCCGTTCGCGCGGAACCCCTCGAGGCCCCCCGTCCAGCCCGCCGCGTTGAGGAGCGTCCCTCGCAGGACCGCGACGACCGGCTCCCTCCCCGGATTCGAGAGCCGGTAGCGGAGGAGGACGCCGGGGAGGATCGAGGCCTCGGCGTCGAGGGGGACCTTGGGGCTCCAGGCTTCGAGGGAAAGCTCCAGCGGAAAGGTGCGGCGCGCGCGCGACGCGAAGCGGACGAATCCGAACGGCCACTCCCCGCGGAACTCGATCTCGTCGAAGCCGGTCGCGTCGAGCCGCCGCGTCTCCTCCCGGTCCCCGATCCTCGCCGAGACCGAGAACTCGCAGAGGAGATCGCCGGGCGACTTCGGCCCCCCGAAGACGGCCCAGTGCGTGAGCCGCCCGTCCCCGGTCAGGTAGACCTGCCCGCCCCCGATGCCGCCGATCGGCATCGCGACCTTCGCGAGGGTCGCGCCGCGGTTGACCGTCGGCTCCCCTCGCTCGAAGAGCGAGCGGACCCACTTCGGATCGAGCCCCTTCTCCGCCGGGATCGCCCGGTCATCGAGCCGGCCGCCGTCCTGCTCCCCCATCCGCCGCAACCACGGCGGCAGGACGGGAAGCGCGAAGGAGAGCGAGCCCGCCGCGGCGAGGAAGGAGCGGCGGTCGAGGGATCTGGAGGTCACGGGGGAGGCGGCGATCGCCGGCGCCCCGGCATGACAACGCGGGACGGCTCCCCCTGTCCACTGCGGGGCAGGCCTCCCCTCCCCTCCTCGTCAGGCGGAACGCCGGCGCAGGCGGGTCGCTCGCCGCGAGGCGCGGGCCTCGGACTTCTTCCTGGCGAGGAAGAGCGCCGTGTCCCACGCCTCCAACGCGTCGGCCATGAAGGGCATCTCCGGCCGGAAGAGGTCCAGTCCGAGGCCGATCGCGAAACGGCGAGCGTCCTTCAGATCCCTTCGCCGACAGTGAAGGATGGAGACCCACCACCGCACGGTCGGGTCGTCCGGGCACTCGTAGGGCTCGACGACAACGCGGACGCCGGGAAACCGGGCCTCGATGGTGTTGGCGACGATGGCCATCCGCCAGTCCTTCATCCGGCGGTCCCCAAGACGAACCCTTCGACCTCGCGGCTGCATGAGTCACGCGGTCCGCCTGCGGGCGGGGCGGAGCTTG
>CBRGOK010000614.1:0-2677 GCA_967798035.1 uncultured bacterium | reverse complement strand
TTGCGCCCGCCTCCGCGTGGACGCCCGCGGAGGCGGGGGGCTATCCTCGTCGGGCGGTGCGATTCCGCCTCTCGACCCTCCAGCGCGTCGACCGCGACCTCGGCCCGCTCGTCTGCGGCGCGCTCCAGCCCCTCCGCTGGCTCCGGGGACGCCGGGATCCCGACGCCCCGGTCCGCTCGATCCTCGCCGTCAAGTTCTGGGGGATCGGGAGCCTCGTCCTCCTCGGCCCGGCTCCGCGCCCGCCACCCCGGCGCGCGGCTCGACCTCCTCACCCTCGAGGGGAACGCGCCCCTCGCCCGCCTCCTCCCCATCCTCGACGGCGTCCTCCCCGTGAGCCTCGAGGGGGGCCCCGCCCGGATCACCCGAAACCTCGCCGCCCTGTTCCTCCGCCTGCGACGGCGCCGCTACGACCTCCTCGTCGACTTCGAATTCTTCTCGCGCTTCTCGGCGATCCTCGCCTTCCTCTCCGGGGCCCGGCGGACGGCCGGATTCTGGGCGCCGAACGCCTACCGCGGGGACCTCCACGACGATCGCGTCC
The DNA here is from genome assembly GCA_967798035.1 of uncultured bacterium. Lineage (GTDB taxonomy): Bacteria > Planctomycetota > UBA1135 > UBA1135 > JAKEFM01 > JAKEFM01. Next base: position 2,139 of record CBRGOK010000614.1, on the reverse strand, counting down.
CCTTCAACCGCTACTGGCACGTGACGCGCAATTTCCGCGCCCTCGCGGGCGCGCCCGAGGAGCCGGTTCTCGCCCCGGACCTCGTCCGGCCGGTCCTCGGAGCGGCGGCGCGCGCGCGCGCGTCGGCCCTCGAGGCGGAGCTCGGCGTCGGCGAGGATCGGCCGCTGATCCTCCTCAATCCCAACGCCGGGGACCTCGCCCTCGAGCGGCGCTGGCCCGCGGAACACTTCGCCGCGCTCGCCGACCGGTTCGCTCCCGAGGCGGCCCTCGCCTGGATCGGCGCGCCCTCGGAGCGCCCCTACGTCGAGTCGATCCGGGCGCGCATGGCTCGCCCTCCGGCGAGCACGAACCTCGCGGGGGCGCTCTCGATCGAGGAACTCCTCGCGCTCCTCGAGCGGGCCGCCCTCCTCGTGACGAACGACTCGGGGCCGCTCCACCTCGCCTCCGCGCTCGGAGCGCCCACCGTCGCCCTCTTCGGCCCGGAGACGCCCGTCATGTACGGGCCGCTCTCCCCCGGGGCCGTCACCTTCTACCGGCCTCCCCCCTGCAGCCCGTGCATCAACGTCCACGAGAACAAGATGCACGCGTGCTACTTCAGCCGGGCCGAGTGCCTCGTGCGGATCCTCCCCGAGGAGGTCCTCGCCGCCTGCCGGGAGCTCCTCGCGCTGCGCCGCCTGCGGCCGAGGCCCGTCGTCGCGGCGGTCGAGGCGGCGCGGTGATCGCCGCGACGCTCCCCTCCCGCCCCGCGCGGCGCGTCGTCCTCCTCAACCCCCCGGGCCGCGAGCTCTACCTGCGCGACTACTACTGCTCGAAGACGACGAAGTCGAACTACCTCTACCCGCCAATCGACCTCGTCGTCCTCTCGGGCTCCCTGGCGCGCGACTTCGAGGTCCGCGTCCTCGACGCGCTCGCCGAGCGCCTCGATCCGCCCCGGGCCCTCGAGCGCCTCGCCTCCCTCGGCCCCGACGCGATCGTCTCGCTCGTCGGGGCGGTCTCGTGGGAGGAGGACCGCCCCTTCCTCGAGGAGGCGAAGCGGCGCACGGGCGCCCTCCTCCTCGCGACGGGCGACCTCTTCCGGGAGGGGGCCGCGGAGACCCTCGCCGCCAACCCCTCGATCGACGGCGCGCTCCTCTCCTTCGCGAACGGCGACGCCGGGGCGATCCTCCGCGGGGACGCGGGAGCCGTCGAGTCGGCGGTCTTCCGCGACGGCGGGGGGATCCTCGAGCGGCCCCCGCGCGCCGCGCGCGGCTCCTTCCGCGTCCCGACGCCGCGCCACGACCTCTTCCCCCGCCGCGGCTACCGCTTCTCCTTCGCCCGCCGCCGCCGCTTCGTCTCGATGCTCACCGACTTCGGCTGCCCCTACCCGTGCACCTTCTGCATCATGGGGACACTCGGCTTCGCGACGCGCCCGCTCGCCGACGTCCTCGAGGAGCTGGCGTTCGTCCACTCGCTCGGCGTCCGGGAGATCTTCTTCCTCGACCAGACCTTCGGCGTGCAGGCCGAGCGCGCCCGGGACCTGTGCGCCTCGATGGCCGGGAGGGGCTGGTCCTGGACGGCCTTCACCCGACCCGATCGCGCCTCCTCCGGCCTCTTCGAGGCGATGGCGGCGGGGGGATGCCACACGGTGATCCTCGGCGTCGAGTCCGCCGACGACGCGCGCCTGCGCGAGTACCGGAAGGGATACACGACCGGGGAGGTCCGCGAGGCGTTCGCGCGCGCGCGCCGCTCGGGCCTGAGGACCGTCGGCACGTTCCTGATCGGGGGGCCCGAGGACGACGAGGACTCCTTCCGCCGCGCCGTCGAGTTCGCGGTCGAGCTGCGCTGCGACTTCGCCTCCTTCAACGTCGCCGTTCCGAGGTTCGGAACCCCCTGGCGCGACGAGCTCGTCCGGGACGGTCTCGCCGAACCGAGTCGAGTCGACATGGACCAGGCGGGCGAGCGGATCGCCATGCCGACGCGGTTCATGACCCGCGAGGAGGTCCTTCGGGCCAAGAGGCGCGCGATCCGCTCCTTCTACCTCCGGCCCTCGTACCTCGCGCGCCGCCTCCTCGCGCTCCGCACCCTCCACGAGGCGCGCTCCCAGTTTTCCGAGGGGTTCGCGCTCCTCATGCGAAACGTTTGAGGCACGGCCTCGCCGAG
>CBRGOK010000613.1:0-2678 GCA_967798035.1 uncultured bacterium | reverse complement strand
GGTCCGCCAGCGCGGCGGGGCTCTCGGCGTAGACCTCCCGCACGAGGACCCCGCGCCCCTCCTCGAGGCCGAGGTGGGAGGCGAGGGCCGGATCGATCGAGGGCTCGAGGTAGACGCCGAGCCAGCGCCGGCGCTCCGAGGGGCCGTGGGCGCTCCCGGATCGCTCGAGGACGGACCGCGCGTCCTCCCGGACGCAGGCGATCGGAAGCGCGAAGTGGATCCCCTCGGAGGGGATCGCCCCCGCGAGGTCCTCCGTCCTGAGGACGACCTCGCCGCGGCGGCTCTCGGGCTCCTCCTCCTCGTCCCCCTCCTCCCGGCGGGTCGGCAGGCGCTTCTTGCCGGGAGCCTTCTCCGCCTCCGGCGCCGCCGGGGGCACGCGGATGGCGAGCACCCGGCTCCTCTCGTAGGGTCCGACGAGCATCGCGACGATCTCGCCGCGCGCGTTCGCGAGGGCCCCGCCCGCGTTGCCGTGGTTCACGGGGACCGTCGTCTGGACGAGGCCGCGCATCCCGCCGAGGCTCCGATCCGATCCGCTCACGCAGCCGAGGAAGACCGAGGCCTGGAACCCGTACGGGCTCCCGATGCCGACGACGAGGGACCCGGGGCGGAGCGTGGCGGACTCCGCGAGGGGAGGCGCCGGAAGACCTGTGGCGGGGATGCGGAGGACGCCGACCCGGTTCTCGGGGCCGCGCCCGATCAGCTCCCCCCTGTAGGACCGTCCGCCGACGAACCGCACCGAGATCCGGTGCGCCCCCTCGAGGGCCGCTCCCGCCGTGACGACCGTCCCCTCCGTGTCGAGGAGGAAGGCCGAGAGGGAGAGCGGCGGGAGGGGAAAGGGTCGGTCGACGTCGACCGTCGCCACGCAGGGGCGGAGGCGGTCGACGACTCGCACGACGTCCTTCTCGAGAGACTCGAGGAGCCCGCCGGAAGCGAGCTCCTGGCCCGCGACGAGCAGGAGGGACAGCCCCGGGCCCATCAGAAGTCGCGGCGGATCGGGCGATACGCCGCCGGCCGGAGCTGCGTCGGGAACGGCCCCGCCGGAACCCCGCCGGCGGGGTTGGAGACGGGGAGGGTGTCCCCGACGGGGATCGTGAAGAACTCCGGCGCCTCGGCCCCCACGGGGCGGAGGAAGCCGGGGTAGCCGTCCTCGTCGATCCGCCCCTCGCTTCCGAGGAGCGCGCTCGCGCCGTCCCCGGCCCCCGGGAGAGGAGAGGCGGAGTTCCCTCTCGTCCCGAAGTAGGCGAGGGAACCGGCGAGCGTGGCTGCGAGGAGGATCCCGGCCGCCGCGACGCGGCGGAGAGGGAGCCGGCGCGGGAGGCGCCGCGACACGCCCGACCGGGGGCCGAGCTTCGACTCGATCCGCTGCCAGAGGTCGGCGGGGGGCTCGGGAGTCCGGAGGCTCTCCCGGAGGACAAGGCGCGCCTCGCGCTCGGCGGCGAACTCGCGCGCGCAGGGGTGGCAATCCCGCAGGTGCTCCCGGAGTCGCGAGGCGATCGGGCCCGGGAGATCCTCTCCGACGAAGGAGGGGAGCAGGCGGCGGATGCGGCGGCAGCTCATTCCTCGACCCCCTGGCCCCGGCGGGCGCGGCTGCGCTCCCAGAGCACGCGGAAGGCCTTGCGCGCGCGGTGGAGCCGCCAGCGCACGGTGGCGTGGGTCGCCCCGACGACGGAGGCGATCTCCTTCCCCGAGAGCCCGTGCAGGTCCCGGAGCACCATCACGGCCTTGAACTTGGGAGGGAGGGTGTCGAGGACGCCGCGGACGAGGCGGACCGTCTCGTCCACCTCGAGGGGCGCCTCCGGGGAGGAGCCGGCCGGGATCGTCTCCTCGAAGTCCCCGATCTCGACGTCCCGGCGCAGGCGTTCGCGGCGCAGGCCGTCGATCGCGAGGTTGACGACGATCCGGTAGAGCCAGGTCGTGAAGGCCTTCGAGAAGTCGAACCGGTCGATCGACCGGTGGACGCGGAGGAAGGCCTCCTGGACGACGTCCGCCGCCTCCTCGGCGTTGCCCACCATCTGGTAGGCGATCCCGTAGGCCCGGCGCTCGTGGCGCTCGAAGAGGGCGCGGAAGGCGTCGGCCTCGCCCGCCTGGATCCCGCGGATGAGGTCGTGGTCCGTCGCGACCTCCCCCCCCGGGACCTGGATCGGCCGGGCGGAAGGACGGAACTGGACGAGAGGTGCGGCAGCGTTCATCGCGTCGGAGTCGGACTTGGGAGGGAGGTCGCCGGTCCCCCGGGGCTTGCGCGCCCCGGAGCCCGTTCCCCCCGCTCCCGAGTCGACGCTTCCCATACGTGCGGGCCGGGCCGGCCGTTGGGCCCTAGACGCCCGTGGGGGCCAAAGCCCCCATCCGGCGGAACTTTAGGTAGCGCCGCTCCTGGAGCTCCTCCATCCGGACGGCGCGGAGTTCGGCGAGAACATGGAGGATCCGGTCGCGGACGGTCCGGATGGTCCCGGGGGGGTCCCGGTGGGCCCCTCCGAGCGGCTCCGGGATGATCTCGTCGATCACCCCCAGCTCGAGGAGGTCCTCCGCCGTGAGGCGGAGGGCCTTCGCCGCCTCCGGCGCCTTCTCCCCGCTCTTCCAGAGGATCGCGGCGCACCCCTCCGGGGAGATGACGGAGTAGTAGGAGTTCTGGAGCATCATCACCCGGTCCCCCACCCCGATCCCGAGGGCCCCTCCCGACC
>CBRGOK010000612.1:0-2682 GCA_967798035.1 uncultured bacterium | reverse complement strand
GGGGCGCCGAAGGCGTTCGCGCACCCGCAGAAGAGCTTCGTCCGGGTCTTCAACTGGACGTGGGTCTCGAGCCCGATCGTCGCCTCGCGCCCGGCCATGCCTATCCGGCGGGGACGAGCGCGGGCGCGCGCCCCCCGACTCCGCAGGTCCGCTCGATCGCCGCGGCGGCGCGCAGGCAGCCGGCCTCGGCGAGGGGGGGACCGATGACCTGGAGGCCGATCGGGAGACCGGGCGCGTCGTGGCGGTCGCTCGTGAACCCGGCCGGGACCGAGACCGCCGGAAGCCCGACGAGGTTCGCGGTCACCGTGAAGACGTCGCACAGGTACATCTGGAACGGGTCGTCGACCTTCTCGCCGAGCCGGAAGGCCGGGAAGGGGGAGGTCGGGCCGAGGACGAGGTCGACGCCTCGGAAGGCTTCGTCGAAGTCCCGCCGGAGGAGCGAGCGCACGCGCAGCGCCCGCCCGTAGTAGGCCTCCACGTAGCCGCTCGAGAGGGCGAACGTGCCGAGGAGGATGCGGCGCTTCACCTCGGGCCCGAAGCCCCGGCCGCGCGTCGCGGCGTACATCGTCCGCAGGTCCCGGTCCCCCCCCACGCGCGGCCCGTACTTCACCCCGTCGTAGCGGGCGAGGTTGCTCGAGGCCTCCGACGTCGCGACGAGGTAGTAGGTCGGGATCGCGTGCGGCGTGTGGGGGAGGGAGATCTCCTCGACCGTCGCGCCCTCCGCGCGCAGGCGCGCGACGCAGCGCTCGAGGGCGCCGCGGACCTCCGGGTCGAGGTCGGGGGGGAGGTATTCCCGCGCGAGGCCGAACCGGAGCCCCTCGACCCCTCGCGGAAGCGCCTGCGCGTAGTCCGGGACGGGATCGGCGACGCTCGTCGAGTCGTGGGGGTCGGAGCCCGCGAGGACGGAGAGGGCGGTCGCCGCGTCCTCGACGGTGCGGGCGAGGGGCCCGATCTGGTCGAGGGAGGAGCCGAACGCGACGAGCCCGTAGCGGGAGACCCGGCCGTAGGTGGGCTTCACGCCGACCACCCCGCAGAGGGCGGCGGGCTGGCGGATCGAGCCCCCCGTGTCGGAGCCGAGCGCGATCGCCGCGAGCCGGGCGGCCACCGCCGCGGCCGAGCCGCCGCTGCTCCCCCCCGGGGCGCGCGAGAGGTCCCAGGGGTTGCGCGTCGGGCCGAAGGCGGAGTTCTCCGTCGAGGAGCCCATCGCGAACTCGTCGAGGTTCGTGCGGCCGAGGAACACCGCCCCCGCCTCGCGCAGCCGCGCCACCGCCGTCGCGTCGTAGGGAGGGCGGAACCCCTCGAGGATCCGCGAGCCGCAGGTCGTCTCCCAGCCCCGGACGCAGAGGTTGTCCTTGAGCGCGACCGGGACGCCGAACAGGGGTCCGGCCGGCTCCCTCCGCCGGCGGGCCGCGTCGAGCGCGTCGGCCCTCTGCCGCGCGCCGGCTTCATCGACGCCGAGGTAGGCGTGGAGGCGCGGGTCGAGCGCGGCGATCCGGGAGAGGTGGGCCTCGACGATCTCCCGGACGGAGACCTCCCCCTGGAGGGCCGCCGCGCGGAGGGCGGCCGCGGAGAGCGAGACGAGGTCGCTCACCCCTCGACCACCTTCGGGACGGCGAAGAACTCCCCGCTCCGCTCGGGCGCATTCCCGAGGAGCGCCTCGAGGGGGAGGGGAGGGAAGGGTTCGTCGGAGCGGAAGACGTCTCGACTGGCGGTCGCGTGGACGAGGGGAGGGACCCCCTCCGTCGGGAGGTTCCGGATCGACTCGAAGTGCCGGAGGATGCCGCCGAGCTCGGCCGCGATCCGCTCGCGCTCGTCGGGCCCGAGGTCGATCCGCGCCAGTCCGGCGACCGCGGCGATCGCTTCACGCTCGTCCATGGGGGCATTCTAGGAGTACGGGACGGCGGGGTTCGACTTCCGCCTTGCTCTCCCCGGCACACCCCGTACCATGCTGGCCCTTCGCGGGAAGGATTCGCAGGCACAGGGGTGTTCAACGCCGATCTCCTCCTCACGGGCTCCGCGACGCACGTGATCGGGCTCGCCTTCCTCGCGAACGCCGCCCTTCTCTCGCGGCCGCGGCGCGCGATCGAGGACGTCTTCGACACGAGGCCGACGACGCTGGGGGGATGCCAGGACACGGAGCTGCGCAAGACCCAGTCCCTCTTCGGGTTCGGATTCCTTTTCGCCGGCTTCGCCTTCACCTTCGCCGGCTTCGCGACCCCGTCCTCTCCGGTGAGCGGGCTCTTCGCCCTGCTCCTCGGACTCGTCGTCCTCCTCGCGGCGGCCGCGGCCGTCGGGTCCTCCCGCCTCGCCCGGTCCACCTTCAAGCGCCACTTGCGGGAGTTCTTCCAGAAGAACCGCGACTGGCCCTTCGAGCGCCACATGGAGCTGACGATGGAGGTGGGGGAGGCGTTCGGGATCGAGCACTCCGAGATCGACACGGTCGAGGAGTACGTCGCCAAGGTCCGGAGAGTGCTCGGCGTCCCCGAGGACGCGACCCGGGGCGGCCGGGGGTCCCGCCCGATCCCGACCCCGGTGCGGCCGACCGCCGTCGGATTCTGACCGGCGATGTAACCGTTCTCGCCGCGCGCGTCCTTCTTTCTGTGGACTCGCGCCGCCCTCCTCGCTCCGATCGCCGCCTCCCTCGGGCGTGCCGCGCTCGACCTCCTCTATCCCCCGGCGTGG
>CBRGOK010000611.1:0-2688 GCA_967798035.1 uncultured bacterium | reverse complement strand
CGGGCCGTCTCCCATCCGATCTTCGAGCGCCGGGGCGACGACCTCTTCTGCGAGGTGCCCGTCCCCTACACCCGCCTCGCCCTCGGCGGGAAGACCGAGGTCCCGACCCTCGACGGAAAAGCCGAAGCCTCCGTCCCCCGCGGCACGCCCGACGGCCGGGTCCTCCGCCTCAAGGGCCAGGGCCTCCCCTCCTACGAGTCCCGCCGGCGAGGCGACCTCCTCGTCCGCCTCGTCGTCGACGTCCCGAAGAAGGTCGCCCCCGAGGAAGAGACCCTCCTCCGCCAGCTCGAGGAGGTCGAGAAGCACCGCACTCCGGCGAAGGCCCGCTCCTTCTTCGAGCGCGTGAAGGAGTTCCTCGGCGGGGAGGAGGAGTAGCCCCCGCATGAAGCGCAAGGAAAGAGACCCCGCGACCCTCGATCCCGCCGTCCCCGACGAGGGCCTGCTTACCCCCGAGCCCATCGCCGAGGCCCTCGCCCTTCCCGAGGACCACCTCGAACTCCAGGACCGCCTCGCCCGGCTCGCCGCCGAGTTCCAGAACAGCCGTCGTCGCCTCGAGCGCGACGGCGAGGCCAAGGTCGACCGCACCGTCGACTCCTTCCTCCACCGAATCCTCTCCGTCGTCGACCACCTCGACCTGGCCCTCGCTTCCTCCAACGAGGGAGGAAAGGCCTTCGTCGAGGGCGTGACCCTCATCCGGGCCGAACTCCGCGAGATCCTCGCCTCCGAGGGCGTGGCCGAGATCGAGACCCGAAACTCCCCCTTCGACCCGAAGTTCCACGAAGCGGTCGCCGTCGAGACCCGCTCCGATCTCCCTCCGGGGACCGTCTGCGACGAGACCCGGCGCGGCTACACGCGCCGCGGCCGCATGCTCCGCGCGGCCCAGGTGCGCGTCAGCCGGGCTCCGGACCCGGCCCCGCATCCGCCGAAAGACCACCCTCCGGCCCCCTGACCATGCCGACCTACGAGTACAAGTGCGCGGCCTGCGGCCACCGCTTGGAAGAGCTGCAGTCGTTCTCCGCGAAGCGGCTCCGCCGTTGCCCCAAGTGCGGCAAGAGCCGGCTCGAGCGTCTGATCAGCGCCGGCGCGGGCCTCATCTTCAAGGGCTCGGGCTTCTACGCCACCGACTACAAGGCCTCGAAGTCGCCCCCCTCCTCCGAGACAAAGCCCGAGACGAAGCCGGATTCGAAGTCCGACTCGAAGTCCGACACGAAGCCGGATTCGAAGTCGGACTCGAAGCCGGACTCGAAGTCCGGGAAGAAGGGCGAGACGAAGGCGTCCTCGAGCGACTCCGGATCCGACAAGTCGGGCGGCTCCAGCGGCAAGACGGGGCCGGACGTCTGCGACTGAGGGTCATACTGGTTTCGGGAGCCAGAAGGACGGGCTCCGCCCCCCCGTCACTTCAGGGCTGCACGGTGACCGCCAGGGCGTAGGACGCGGAGACTCCGCCTGGAGCGCACGTGTCGAGCCAGAAGAACTGAACGAAGGACTGGGTTCCAGCGAGTAGGGGATCCGGCGGGAGGGGGATTGCGATCTGGGTGCTCCCCAGGGCGCCGCTCCCGGCCGGAAGCAGGATGAAGACCGGCGCGGCCGGATCGATCCACACCTCCGCCCCGATGAGCACGAGCGGCGCCGTCAGACCAGCCACGCTGACGCCGAGCAAGCCCGCCGAGTTCGCCGGCGCGTTCCCGCATGTGATCGCGAAGCCTCCCTCCCCGACCTGCGGCCACGAGATCACTCCGATCGGCAGGGGACCCCCACAGCCCGGCGTGGAGTTCCCGTAGCCGGAGACTCCCGTCGGGAGTCCATCCAGCTTCGTGACGAATGCATCTGCGAATCCCCCGGGTCCATTCAGCGTCGTGTCGAACGCGCCCGGCGTGGTCGGGTAGTCCGGCGAGCCTGTGATCCCGACGACCGTGGCATCCCCCCTGGGCTCAACCTGGACGCCGACCGCCCAATCGCCCCACGCTCCTCCCAAGAGCGCGGAGTACGCGAGGCCGGCCCCCGAGAGCGTCAGGCGGCTCACGAACGCCTGGGAAACGAGAGGGAGCGACCCGGAGCCGGGCGTCGTCGGAAAGTTCCCGGAGATTGTCCCGCCGACGACCGTCGGCGCGCCGCTCGCATCCAATCCGAGCCCCCTGGCACTGTCGCGCCAGACCCCACCCAGGTACGTCGAGAACGCGAGACTCCCTCCGGAAGGAGACAGGCGCGTCACGAAGACATCGTAATCTCCGTTCTGCGTGGTATCGAAGGCGCCGGGAGTCACGGGAAAGTCGGTCGAGTAGGTCTCTCCGGCAACCGTGGCGGCCCCGCTCGAGTCCAGGGCCAACGCATAGGCCTTCTCGGAGCTGGCGGATCCGTCGATGAACGTCGAGTAGTCCAGCATGCTCCCCAAAGGGGAGAGGCGTGTGACGAATACGGAGTCGGATCCCCAGAACCCCGGCACGGTGTCGAACGCGCCAGGCGTAGTGGGAAAGTCCGGGGACCCCGTCCACCCCGTGATCGTCGCTGCACCCGTCGAGTCAAGAGCGAGAGCGTTGGCCCTCTCTCCAGCCGAGCCGCCCAAGAACGTTCCGTAGAGAAGGCTCGTGCCGGACGATGAGAGTCGGACGATGAAGGCGTCCTCATAGAAGTCGTGAGTCGTGTCGTATCCTCCGGCTGTGACGGGGAAGTCCACGGACGAGGTGAACC
>CBRGOK010000610.1:0-2691 GCA_967798035.1 uncultured bacterium | reverse complement strand
GCGCCCCCGTAGCCGGGCGTCACCCCGGGGGGCAGGGGCATGGGAGCCGGCGAGAAGACTCCGGAGCCGTCGTTCAGGAGGAATTGGCTCGGCCCGGATCCGCCCGCATCGTTCACGATCAGGGCGTCGAGGTCGCCGTCGCCGTCCACGTCCCCGAGGGCGAGGCCGTGCGTCGAGTCGAGGATCGGGGGGAGGTTTCCCGTCGCGTCCGTGAAACGACCCGAGCCCTCGTTGAGGAGGAGCCGGTCCTGTTGCCCGCCGGGGGAGGAGAAGTACGCCGGCTGGTCGTACCCGAGGAGGAAGTCGACATTCCCGTCCCCGTCCAGGTCGCCGGCCGCGATGGCGTGGGCGGCGACGCTCGGTTCCCACGGAAGCATCCGATGCAGGTCGGCAAAGCGCGTCGGCTGGGCGCCGGCCGAGGAGGCGAGGGCCGCGGCCGTCGCCACCCACTCGAATGTGATTCGGATGGAAGGCATGGGGCGCTTGGCTTTCACAGGTTCGAGAACGTCGTCGTTTCGAGGTTCGTCAGTCTCGCGGGACCGACGACGACCGCCTGCCAGTAGAGGCTCTGTCCGACGAGGGCAGGCATCGCGGGCACCTGGTACGTAACCGCCACATGTCCCTGCGCGTCGAGCAGGCCGCCGAACTGCGGCATGAGCGTCGCGAGGTCGAGGCGGATCACGCCGAGCGGCGGGATCGGCGTGTTGCCCGTCCCGGCCGAGGCGACGAGGAACCATGCGCCCCAGGCGGGGCCGTGGAGGTCGAAGGTCAAGGGCTTCCCCGTCCGCGGCAGTTCCCGCCGGGTGAGTTGGCGCGTCAGGTTGGACACGATGCGCATCTCTCCCGAGTCCGCGAGCAGGCCGTCCAGATCTCCGTCCCCGTCGAGATCCCCGAGGGCGACGCTGCTCGCCGATCCGCGCACCGCGGGAAGGGAGGCATCCCCGTCCGTGAAGGAGCCGGACCCCCCGTTGAGGAGGAGGCGGTTCCGGGGAGAGGCCCCGAGCCACGCGTCGAGGTCGCCGTCCCCGTCCACGTCGCCGAGCGCGACGTCGGACGTGGCGTCGGCATCCGGGGGTAGTTGGCCGGGCGCATAGGCGAAGAACCCCGCGCCGTTGTTCAAGTAGAGGCGATCCGCGTAGGGAGCGGTTGAGCCGCCGTTCCCGGCGAGGGCGTCGAGGTCGCCGTCCCCGTCGACGTCCCCGAGGGCCGCGGCGAAGGTGGGATCGAGCGGCGTCGCCAGTTGGATCGCGGGAGCGTAGGTGAAGACCCCGGCGCCGTTGTTGACGAGCAGCCGGTCCTGCTCCCCGGGACAGCCGGAGGAGCCGCAGCCTTGTCCCGTCCCGAGGTAGGCGTCGAGGTCGCCGTCCCCGTCCACGTCGCCCGGTGCCACGGCCCAAACGCTGAAGGTGCCGAGCGGCGTTGCCGACGGGAGGAAGAAGAAGATTCCCGCCCCGTTGTTGAAGTAGACGCGGCTCGGCTTGGTCGATCCGCCATAGCCGGGCGCCACCATCCCGAAGAGGGCGTCGAGGTCCCCGTCTCCGTCGAAATCCCCGAGCCCGAGGTCGAGGTAGGAACCGAAGACCAACGGAAGGAACGCGTTCGCGACGCTCGTGAGCCCCCCCGCGCCGTCGTTCAGGAAGAGGCGGGGCTCGCTCCCGCCGTTGAATCCTTGGGCCGCCATCGCGTCCAAGTCGCCGTCTGCGTCGACGTCTCCGAGCGCGAGGCGCAAGCCGATCACGAGCTCGATCGGCTGGACCGGCGCCTCGAGGAGATGACCGTCCCCGTCGTTGAGGAAGACGGCGCTCACCTGGGTGAGGGAATAGTAGGTGGGGAACCGCCCGGCGAGGGCGTCGAGGTCGCCGTCGCCGTCGAGGTCCCCGAGCGCGATGCCGCGCGTGGCGGTCTCGAACGGGGAAGCGGGGTTCTCCTCGCCGCTCGCATCGACGAAGACCCCGGAGCCGTCGTTCAGGAGGAGCCGGTTCGGGAGTCCCTCGTCCCCCTCCGTCCCGATCAGCGCGTCGGGATCCCCGTCCCCGTCGACGTCCGCGAGGGCCACGGCGTGCGTCCAGTCGTCGAACTCGGGAACCTGGCTCGAAGCGTCGCGGAAGTCTCCCCCTCCGTCGTTCAGGTAAAGGCGGTCCTCGCCGTAGTCACATCCGAGATTGGCCGAGCACGTCCCGACGTTCCCGAAGAGGAGGTCGAGGTCCCCGTCCCCGTCGACATCCCCGGGGGCGACGGAGGTCGTGCGGTCGACTTCCGCCGGCATCAGCAGGACCGTGTAGTCCGAGAAGTTCGCCGACCCTCCGTTCCGGTAGAGCCGGTTCTGTGCTCCAAGGCAGGAGACGAAGCTGCAGCCGCCGTCCCTCGCGCTCACGGCGTCGAGGTCGCCGTCGCCGTCCAGGTCGCCCAGGGCGAGGCCGGTCGTGTACCCGGGGGCGGTCGGGGACGGGGCGAGGCCGAGGGTGAAGGTCCCGGTCCCGTCGTTGAGGAGGGGCCGATCCGCCGGATGCGCGGCGAAGGCGTCGAGGTCGCCGTCCCCGTCGAGATCTCCCAGGGCTAGCGCGGAGGTGCCCACGGAAGAAGGAGGGATCTGCGCCGAGGCGTCGACAAAGGCGCCCGCGCCGTCGTTCAGGAGGAGGCGGAGGCCGGTCGAACCGCCCGCGACCGCGACGTCGAGGTCGCCGTCCCCGT
>CBRGOK010000609.1:0-2698 GCA_967798035.1 uncultured bacterium | reverse complement strand
ACTGGGGGAAGTAGCGGCGCACCGACCGCAGCAGGTATCCGATCTCCTCGTCCGATGAGGTGAGCGAATCGGGATGCTCGGAAGTGGCCAGGTCGGTGGGCCCGGCCAAGAAAAGCCCGGGCCCGAGATGCCTCGGGCCCGGGCGCAACGGCGAGACGGCAGCCGTACCCCCCGGGGGCTACGGGCAGTCGAGGAGGTCGTTGTTGTAGTCGTCGAGGATGGACGCGATGGGCGCGCTGTCCACGATGGCGACGAACCCGGCCCCGAACGGCGGGATCACCTGGCTCCCGATCAGGTTGTCGGCGTCGACGATCGCCTGGTCGACCGCGGGGCAGGGTCCGCACACGAGGACGTTGAGCTTCGCCGCGATCAGCTGGTGGGCCAGCGCGACGATCCCGTTCGTGCCGAGCGAGTTCTGCTCCAGGATCTTCATGACCGCGGGCGGGTCGTAGCACACGGTCCCGAGCATGAGCCCGGGCTTCACGCCGCAGTCCGGGAGCTTCGGCCAGAACTCCTCGTGGTTCTTCCAGAACCCCTGGGTGTGGAGGTCGCAGATCTTCGGCGGCTTGCAGAGGAAGCTCTCCCCCTTGATGAAGACGTTCGAGTCGAGGTTGAGGTCCCCGGCGTCCGCGATCGCGAGCTTGATGTGGTTCACGCCCGGGTTGACGTTTGCGGTGGCGAAGAAGGCGGCGGTCATCCCGTCCATCTCCGTGTCGGAGATCCCCGGGCAGGGGAAGGTCCCGGGAGGGATGTCGCCGCAGTCGTTGTTGAGGTAGAGAAGGCAGTTCGTCCCCGTCGGCGGGTCGAACGGGTTGTTGCAGTTGACGTTGTTGACCGCGACGGGGTCCGTGGAGCCCGGGACCAGGGCGATGTTCGCCCCGTTCAGGAAGAACCCGACCACGTCGTTGAAGTTCGTGTTGACGAACTCGTTGTACTCCTCCGAGGTGAACCTGTACTCGAAGGAGATGACGAGGAGGGTCGGGCACTCGAAGTCGAACTCGAGCACCGTCGCGTCGCTCGTGGTGAAGCCGGGGATGAGCCCGTTCAGGTCGGCGTCGCCCGGAAGCGCGTTGACCGTCGTCGTGCTGTCCGAGGCGTTCGGCCCGACCACGGAGGCGATGTTGCCCGTGCCGAGGACGATCCCGCTCTCGAACCCGACGATCCCGCTCCCCCCCGTGAAGGTGCCGGCGGCGATGTTCGCCCCCGTGTAGGTGACGTTGCTCACGGTGACGCCCGGCCCGACGAGGGCGGCGACGAGGTCGAGGGGCGTGAGGCCGCTCGCGAGGTCCGTCGTCACCAGACTCCCCTCCGGGGCCGCGGCCGGCGGGACCCAGTTGGACTCGCCCGGGCCGAGGTTCGGCCGCGGGGGTGCCGGCGGCCCCTGCCGGGAGGAGGCGCCGGCGATCAGCAGCAGCGCGGGGAGGGAGGCGAGGAGCACTCCTCGCCTGTCCAGCCGCGAGAGGAACGTGGAACGCATGAGGCTTTCCTTCCGAATCGCCCCCATCCCCGAAGGACCGCTGGCCCCGGGGGCGGAGGGCCAGGGTCCGTTCTTCATGGCATGTTTGCAGGGAACCCGTGAATCGCCGCGGGCGAGCGCCGTCGAGTCGTTCCCGTCGGGCTCGCGCGGTCCCCAGGAGGCCGAATCGCATGAGGGGACTCGATCCCGGCGACCCCGGCCTCGAGGGTGCGCGGCGAGCGCTCCCCGGGAGCCGCGGTGGGGGAGTCGAGGCGCTCGACCGGGGCGAGGGCGCTCGCGGGTCCAGAGGCTCGGCATGCCTCGCGCCCCGTCGGGCGCCCAGGCTGCAGGGCGTTTCCGAAGCTTCCCGGATCCTCGACTCGGGGATCCAGCGCTGCGATCCGGTTCTCGGGGTTCATCCGCCTCATCCGACGCACCAGGCGACCGCGAAGTCGGCGGAGGCTAGCGAGATTGGCGGGAATGTCAAAGCCCCGAAATACAGAATCCTTCACGATCCCGGGGCTCCATCGCGCGCCGGATCCGTCCTCGAGGACGCGGCGCGCCCTCGCGCCGCGGCCCCGAGCGTCCGAGCGCGGCCGGGCCGACGCTCGCGGGCGCCGAAGAGGGCGCGGGCCGGTTTCACCCCGCTCGCGGCCCAAGTGCGGCCCGGGGGGACATGGGGTCTTCAGCCGCTTCCGCCGCGGCCCGGTCGAGGTCTTCCTCCTCTGAGAACCCCGGTTCGCGGACTCCGAGCCCTCGCGGTTCGACCCGGCGGGGGGGACCCTCCTCGGCGCCGCGCAGTGGCGCTGGCTCGAGGAGGGGCTCCGCGCCTCGACGGCGCCCTCGAGGTCATCGCCTCCGAGATGCTCTGGACCGATGCCGTCCCGGAGGAGAAGGCGGAGCACTGGGGGACCTGGGCGCACGAGTGGGAGGGCCTCTTCCGCCTCCTCGGGCGGGAGCGGATCGGGGGGGTGGTCCTGGTCAACGGGGACGCGCACCGCGCGCGGGTGATCCGGCACGCGACGAGGGACCTGGTCAGGTACGACCTAACCGAGCTCGTCGCGTCTCCGCTGGCGCACCGGGTCCACGAGGAGGCGAACGTGCCGCACCCGGGCCTCCTCTTCGACGGGGGCTTCGAGCAGGCGTTCCTGCTGCTCTCCGCCGACGCGGGGAGGACGCCTCCCGTCCTCGTCGCGGAGGTCGTCGACGCGGGCGGGGGGAGTCCGTTCACCCTAGAGATGC
>CBRGOK010000608.1:0-2714 GCA_967798035.1 uncultured bacterium | reverse complement strand
TTTCCCTTCTGCTTCGGGGGGTCGGGAGGGGACGCCGTCCGCGTCGAATCGGGGAGCCAGGTCTCGCTCGGCGACACCGACATCCACGGTGGGGATGCAGGCTGCTGCGACTTCCCCCTGACCTCCCCCTGCGGCAACGGGGGCCACGGGATCTCGGTCGACTCGGCTTTCGTCCGCGTCTCCGGGGGCGCCTCGACGGTCGTCTCGGGCGGCTTCCTCTCCGGGGACATCAACTGCGCGCTCATCCCTTCCACCATCCCCGGCGCGGGAATCGCGACGAGCGGCGCCGCGCTCGTCGAGGTCCATGCCGCGTTGGTGGGCGGCGGATGCTTCCTATCTCCGGGCAAATGCGGGACCTGCATCCCCGGACCCGCGACGAGCGGGAGCGGGATTACACTCGGCGCGCCGCCGCTCCCGGTCCTCGACCTCACGGGGAATCTCGTCTCGGGCGGCTCGGCGACGATCTCGATCTCGCAGGGACCGCTGTTCGCCCCCTTCGTGATCGCCCTCTCGACCGTCCCCGACTTCGTCCCCCTCGGGCCTCCCTTCCTCGGGGAGTTCCTCCTCGACCCGCTCGCGTGGCTCCCGCTCGCGACCGGAGTTCTGGCAGGCGTCAACTTCTCCATGACGATCCCCCTCGGCGGGATCCCCCCCGCCCTCCTGAACGTCCCCTTCCACTTCCAGGCCGCGACCCTCGATGCAGGGACCGCGACCTGGCGGATGTCGAACGCGACGGTCGGGACGATCCGCGCCTAGCCTCCGGCCGGGGAACCCCCGGAGGTGGATAAGCGCCTAATCCTGGGCCAGGATTAATGCATGGCGATCGCCGGTCTCGCCCTCCTCCTCCAGACGACCTGGGTCGTCAACTCCAACGGGGGCCCGGGGGTCAATTTCACCGACATCCCTCCCGCGATCGCGGCGGCCGCGGATGGGGACATGCTCCTCGTCCAGTCGGGGACCTATTCCCACTTCACCCTCACGGGGAAGGGGCTCCGGATCCTCGGGTCCGGGGCGACCGGGCCCACGCCGGTCTTCGTCATGAATCCCGGCACGAACGGCGCCCTTACGACAGTGGACTCCGTCCCCCCTGGGTCGGTCGCCCACCTCTCGGGGATGCGTTTCCTCGGCCCCCTGGGAGGTCCGCCGGGAGGGGCTTCTCGCCTCGAGGTCCTCGGCGCCTCGACCCGGGCGACCCTCGCCGACCTCCTGGTCTTCGCTCCCAACTCGGCCCCGCCCGCCTCCGGCGGCGCTGCGCTCCTCGTGGACGCGGCGCAGGTCCGGATCGTCCGCTGCGAGTTCAACGGTGGGACCGGAGCCGACGCCGCCCCGCTGGGCGCCACCTCGGGCGGTCCGGGTCTCCTCGTGCGCAACGCGGCGGAGGTCCACGCGTCGAGCTGCATCCTCGCGGGGGGGGCGGGAGGAGGAGGCGTGTGCATCGGCGGACCGGGCGGCTCGGGCGGTCCCGGAGCCCGCGTCGAATCCGGGAGCCAGGTCTTCCTCGGCGACACGATCGCCTCGGGCGCCGCGCCGGGATGCTGCTTCATCTCCCCCGGCGCCTCCTGCGGGGACGCCGGCGACGGGATCTCGGCCGACGCGTCCTTCGTCCGCGTGTCCGGCGACTCGACCTCGATCGCGCGCGGCGGCGCGCTCCCCGGGGGCGCGTTCTGCACGCCGATCGCCGGCTCCGTCCCCGGCGCGGGGATCGAGACGAGCGGGGGGGCGATCGTCGAGGTCCACTCGACGCCCGTCACGGGCGGCTGCACGCTCCCGCCGGCGGCCTGCGGCGGAAACTGCGCGCCCGGACCCGCGACGATCGGAGGCGGGATCAACCTGACGGCGCCCGCTCTTCCCGTCCTGCGGCTGACCGGCAGCCTCACCTCGACCGGCTCGGTGACGATCTCGATCACGGGAGGACCGCCGAGTTCCCTCTTCGTGCTCGCCCTGTCGACCGTCCCCGACTTCGTCGCGATCGGGCCTCCCCTCCTCGGGGAGTTCCTCCTCGACCCGCCCACCTGGATCCCGTTCGTGACGGGATTCCTCACCACCGCCGGCGCGTTCTCGGTGACGTTCCCCCTCACGGGGATCTCCCCCGCGCTCCTGAACCTCCCCTTCCACATGCAGGTCGGAGCGCTCGAGTCGGGAGGCTCGACCTGGCGGATGTCGAACGCGACGGTCGGGACGATCCGGGCGTAGGACCGATCCCTACTTCGGGCTCTCCTCCTTCTCCAGCGGCACGAGGAATTCCTTCGGTCCGGCGGTATCCACGCGCAAGGGGACGGTGCGGGTGCGGTATCCCTTCCCCCTCCCCTCGACGGAGTAGGTTCCGGGAACCACCACCGCCCACCAGGTCGCGGCGCGCTTCGTGTCCGAGCCGCTCTCCTGGAGGGATGGCGCGACTTCCCTCCCCTCCGGATCGAGGATGCGGACCTCCGGCTCCTCGACGCGGGCGCCGTCCGTCCCAACGCAGGCGAGGTGGACGGTCGTCCCGCGCTTCAAGTCGAGGCGGAATTCCACCTCTTCTCCCGCGCGGACGGTCCGCTCTCCCGACCAGGGGATGGCGTAGGTCGGCGAGCGGGCGGTGACGAAGTACGTCCCGGGCGGGATCCCTTCGAGGAGCGCCTTCCCCTCGCGATCGGTCTTCCCCGACGGCGTCCAGAAGGTGGGAGCGTCTCCGGACCCCGGCGTGTGGAGCGAGACCCAGACATCGTCGAGCG
>CBRGOK010000607.1:0-2728 GCA_967798035.1 uncultured bacterium | reverse complement strand
GGGGGTGGCGGCGGCGGCACCCTCACGAGGAAGACGCACTCCCTCCCCTTCGCCATCGGCGCGCCCCCCTGGCCCGTCCCTGCGGGCCTCAACGGGTCCAACGGCGGTCCGGGCCCGGGAGTCGGGGACTGCGTCGACCTCGCCGTCCCCGTCGACGGCGGCGCCTTCGGCCCCGACGTCTTCACGGACATGGACGCCGGCGGGGTCCTCTTCACGGGGAACGACTTCTTCGGCCGGAAGTTCGTCGCGGGCGGGAATCCCCTCGCGGGCGAGCTGAACGCCCTCGTCGCCGGCCAGGGGGGTGGAGGCGGAGGCGACGCGGTCTTCTACAGCGCGACGACGCCCAACCCCAACTGCCTCAACAACACCCAGTGGCAAGGCAACGCCCCCAACGCCGACCGGAAGGGAGGCGCGGCGGGCGGCGGCGCAGGGATCCTGATCCTGCGCGCCATCGGCCCGATCGTCGTCACGTCGACCGGCAAGCTCTCCGCGAAGGGGGGGAACGGGGGGCACGGCGAGAGCATCCTCTTCATCAATCCCGCGGGGGGCGGAGGCGGCGGGGGCTCGGGCGGGATGATCATGGTCGAGTCGGCGGACGCGTCCTCGCAGGATCCCCTCGCCGCCCCGGGCACTCCGGGCGGGATCCGGATCGAGGCCACGAATACCCGGCTCGAGGTGAGGGGAGGCGACGGAGGGCTCGGCGTCGACCAGGCGAACACGCCGACGACCGTCTGCCGCGGCGGGATGGGCGGCGGGGGGACGGTGCAGCTCCACACCGCCCGGTTCGACGGCGTCGGGAACCCGATCGTCCGGATCGGGACCGTCGACGTGACCTCCTTCTCGACCCCGACGATCGACCAGCACAACAACGGGTGGGTGCTCCTTCCCAACTTCGGCCCGAAGTCGCGCGCGCGCTCGACCTGGATCGACGCGGGGTTCGTCTCCATGGGCTCCCTCGGGACGGTCCTCTATCCCTGGGTCTCCAGCGGGCCGAACAACGCCGCCAACCCGGACTATCCCCTGGTCAACTCCGTCCCCCAGTTCCCGGGCCTGGTCGGCGTCGTCAAGGCCGACCCCACGGGAAAGGTCTTCCTCCCGCCGTTCCTCCCCGGGACGGAGCAGACGATCCCGCTCGCCAACGTGACGCAGTTCTCGGCCACGATCCCCGCCGAGCTCGCGTCGAACCCCGCGACGCTCGTCCGGTACGCGTTCAACCCGAACACGGCGCAGCCCAGCCCGCCGCAGCTCTTCACGATCGTCTCGGCCACGTACAACGGCCAGAACACCGTGATCCAGACGGATCCCGGGGACGGGTCGATGATGTCCGTGCTCCCGGCGGCGGGGCCGACGACGGTCCGGGTCCACCCGCGCTACTTCCGGGTCTTCACCCAAGGGGCGGCGGACTCGATCCTGCCGGGCCAGGGGGTCGCGATCCAATTCCAGGGAGCCACCGATCCCGCGAGCGCTGCGACCTACACGACCGTCTCGCCGGATCTCGAGGACATCGCCGGGAAGCGGTACTTCCGCTTCGTCGTCGACTTCGACCTCGGCGCGGCGGGCGTCTCCCTCTCGACGCCGCGGCCGGAGATCCGGTTCCTCAAGCTCCCGATCCAGTTCTGATCCTGCGGATCGAGGGAACGCCCCCGGGACGATGCCCGCCTCGGACGACCTCGGCCGCGCCGACGCGCTGAAGGTCCGGGCGGACGAGGCGCTCCGCGGGGGCCGGGGCGAGACGGCGATCCCCCTTTACGAGGAGGCGATCGCGCTCTTCGGGTCCGCGGGGGACCGGCTCTCCCAGGCGAACTGCCTCCAGCGGCTCGGGCGGATCGCCCTCGAGGCGCGCCGCCTCGAGGACGCGCAGGAGCTCCTCGGCCGGGCCGTCGAGTTCCACCGGACCGAGGGGGACGATCCGGGCCTCGCCGCCGACCTCGGCTACCTCGGGCCCGCCCTCGGCCGGGACGCCCAGTACCTGCGCGCCCTCGACTGCCTCGAGGAATCCCTCGTGATCTTCCGGAAACTGGGCGACCGGTACGGGGAGGCGCTCGTCCTCCGCTCCGAGGGGAACCTCTTCCGCGACTGCTACGGCCCCGAGCCGGCGATCGCGTGCTGGGTCCTCGCGCGGGCGCACCTCGACGCGCTGCGCGATCCCTCCGTCGGACCCATCGACTCCCTCCTCCACAACGTCCGGATGCGGCTCGGGGAGGAGGACTGGGCGTCCCTCGAGCGGGAGGTCTTCCCGCGGGCCGAGGAGATCCGGCTCGAAGGGGTGCGCTGCCTGCGCGAGGGGGAGATGGTCGAGGGAGAGGGCCCGACCTGGCAGTAGGCGCCGCGCCCCCTACCGGCGCAGGTGCTTGGCGAGGAACTCGTGGATGTCCCTCCACGCCCGCTCCGCGACGTCGGGCTTGTAGCCGGGCCGGTCCGCGTTCAGGAACGCGTGTCCGACCTTCTCGTAGACCCGGCAGGCGACGTCCTTCCCCGCCTTCTTCGCCGCCTCCTCGAAGGCCTTCGCCTCCGAGACGGGGATTCCCCGGTCCTCGCTCCCGAAGACGCCGAGGACGGGGCAGCGGAGCGTCTTCAACGTCGCGGCGTCCGTGATCACGGAGCCGTAGCACACGACGGAGGCCGAGAGAGCCTCCTCCTCGAGCGCGGCGAGCAGGGCGTACTTCCCTCCCATGCAGAAGCCGATGATCCCGATCCGATCCCGGTCGACGTTGGGGTCCGCGCGCAG
>CBRGOK010000606.1:0-2784 GCA_967798035.1 uncultured bacterium | reverse complement strand
GCGTTCGCGTTGCTCACAGTCGTGTCTGCCGTGGCGAGCGACGGTACGACGGTCGCCAGCGACGAGAAGATGTTTTCCACGCACGGCCGGATTCTTTCCTTCGACGTCGGCGCGGTCAAAGAGACTCCCAGGCGCGAGCGCGAAGAAGCGTGTGCTACCATCGATCCCCCTTTTCCCCGACTCATCCGATGGAAGGACCGCTCGCGTTCGTCTCCCTGTTCGTCGCCCTCGCCGCGGCGCAGGATTCCGTGCCGGGAACGGCCGGCTCCGTCTCGCGACTCCCCCTCGCGTTCGTCGAGAACGCCGGGCAGTGGGACGGGGAGGTCGCCTTCCGCGCGAGGCGAGGCGGAATGACCCTCGACGCCGGACGGGATGGGTTCCTGCTCCGGCTAGTCCGGATGGAGGACGAAGAGACCGTCCGCGGCGCGAACCTCCGGTTCGCGTTCGAAGGGAAGTCAGCCGGCTCCCGCCTCGGCGGTCGTAAGGAGCTTCCGGGCACCCACAACTTCTTCCTCGGGGAGGATCCGGGGAGATGGCGGTCGGGCCTGCGGGGCTTCGGGAAGGTCGCGTACGAGGGGGTCTGGGACGGCGTCGATCTCGTCGTCCGCGAGTCGGGCCAGGACCTCGAGTACGACCTCTTCCTCGCCTCCGGCGCCGACCTCGAGAGGGTCGCATTGCGCGTGGAGGGGGCGACCGGGCCGCTGCGACTCGATGAGTCGGGCGCGCTCCTGACGCCGACGGCACTGGGCGAGGTCCGCCAGCCGCGCCCCGCGGCGTGGGTGGAGATGGGGGAGGGGAGGATCCCCGTCGAGGTCCGCTTCCGGGTGCTCGGCGAGGACCGCTTCGGTTTCGGGATCGAGGGGACGGCGCCGGCCGGCTCGCTCGTCGTCGACCCGGGCCTCGTGTACTCGACGTTCCTCGGCGGCTCCGGCACCGAGAGCATCCGGGCGGTCGCCGTGAGCCCGTCGGGCGAGGCGACCGTGGTCGGGTCGGCGAGCCTGACCAGCTTCCCCACGACGCCGGGAGCCTTCTCCACGACGGCGGGCGGGGGGAGCGACGTGGTGGTGACGCGGCTCTCGGCCAACGGGGCCTCCCTCGTCTACTCGACCTATCTCGGCGGGAGCGGCGGCGACACCGCCCAGGACGTCGGCCTCGACTCCTTCGACCAGCCGACCGTCGTCGGGTGGACGACCGGACCGTTCCCGACGACGCCCGGGGCGTACGACACGACCGCGAACGGATTCCAGGACATCTTCGTGACGCGGCTCTCGGCGAATGGGGCCTCCCTCGTCTACTCGACGGTCCTCGGCGGGAGCGCGACCGACACCGCGCCGACGGTCTTCGTCGACGCCTTCGGGATCGCCACGCTGGCGGGAATCACGACCTCGCCGGACTATCCGACGACTCCTGGCGCGGCCGACACGACGCCGAGCGGGGCCGGGATCTTCGATGCGATCGTCACCTGCGTCGGCCCGACCGGGGCGACGCTCCCCTACTCGACGGTGCTCGGCGGAGGGAGCGGGGAGTACGGCGGGTCGGTCGCCGTCGACGCGGGCGGCGTCGCGACGCTCGTCGGCTCGAGCTTCTCTCCGGGGTTGGCGACGCCGGGAGCGTTCGACACGACGAACGCCGGGGGCCCCGACGCCTTCGTCGCCCGGATCCCGCTCGGAGGAGGGCCCGTCCTCGCCTTCACATACCTCGGCGGGACGAGCATGGAGCTCGGCTGGGGCGCCGCCCACGACGGGGCGGGCCTGCCGACCGTCGCCGGCTACTCGCAGACCCTGGGCACCGGGTTCCCGACGACGACCGGGCCGTTCGGGACGGGGGATACCACCTTCGTCACGCGCTTCGACCCGACGCTCGCGAGCCTCGTCTACTCCACCCAGATCGGCGGAACGATGCTCGTCCTCCCCGCGATCGCGAACCAGAAGTTCGGCTTCGCCCTCGACTCTGCGGGCGCGGCGCTCGTCGGGGGCGCCGCGACGATCGGGCTGCCGGTGCAGGCGGGGGGCTACGACCCGAGCTTCAACGGCGCCCCGGACGGCTTCGTCGTGAAGCTCTCTCCGGCCGGGACCGCGATCCAGTACGCGACCTACCTCGGGGACGTCGGGGGGGACCAGGTAAACGGCCTCGCGCTCACGCCGTCGGGGGGCGTGGTCGTCGCGGGCGAAACGGTCAACTCGACCTTCCCGACGACCTCGGGCGCCTACGACACGACGTACAACTTCGGCTTCAACGACGGGTTCGTCGCCTCCCTCGACCTCCTGCCGGACGGCGTCTTCACCTTCGGGGACTCGACGCCCGGCTGCGGAGGTGCACTGATCATCGGGGTCAGCTCCGCGGCGCAGCTCGGGAACGCCTCCTTCGCGGTCACCTGCTCGAACGGGCCGCCGATCGCCCCGGGCGTCCTCGGCTTCAGCGCCGCGAAGTTCCTGAACGCGGTCACGATCTACAACCTCGGGGTCTGGATCGACTTCCTCTCCCCGGCCTTCTTCGTCGTCCCCACGGCGACGGACGGGGTGGGCGCCGCCTCCGTGCCGTTCGCGGTGCCGAACAACCTCGCGCTCGTCGGGATCCCGGTCTACGCGCAGTTCGCCTTCCTCGGCCCGAACTCGCCGAGCCCGCCTTGCCCGGCCTCGGGGCTCTCCTGCTCGGGCGGCCTCGAGATCAACGCGATCCCGTAGGGGAGGGAGGGAGGGGATGGTCCCGGATCGCCCGATCTCGACCGTCGAGTTCTGGTGGCGCGGCCGCGGCGAGGAGTTCCTCGCGGAGTGCTACGAGACG
>CBRGOK010000605.1:0-2786 GCA_967798035.1 uncultured bacterium | reverse complement strand
AGAACCGCTCCCCGCGTGAGCGGGCCCGCCCCGGCGAGGGTCCTCGGCTTCCTCGACGCGACGGCCGTCGTCGTCGGCGCGATCGTCGGCGTCGGGATCTTCCTCACACCCGGGAACATCGCCGCCCGCGTCCCCTCCACCAGCGGGATCCTCGCCGTCTGGGCGGCCGGCGCGGCGATCGCCGCCCTCGGCGCGCTCACCTTCGGGCAGCTCGCCGCGGCGATGCCGGTGAACGGCGGCCAGTACGTCTTCATCAAGGAGGCGATCGGGCCGCTCCCCGCCTTCCTCTTCGGGTGGGCCTACTTCGCGGTCGTCTCGCCGGGGGCCATCGCCGTCGTCTCGCTCACGGCGGCGAACCACCTCGCCGTCGCCGCCGGGGTGGCTCCCGTCGAAGGGAAGACCCTCCCTCTCGCGATCGTCGCGGCCCTCGCGGCGACGAACGTCGTCGGCGTGAAGTGGGGGACGGGCGTCCAGAAGGGGGCGGTGGCGCTCAAGCTCCTCGCCCTCCTCCTCCTGATCGGCCTCGGCTTCGCCTTCCGCGGGGAGCGCGCTCCCGACCCGCCTGGCGAGGGGACGGGGCTCCCGGGGTTCGGCCGCGCGCTCGTCTTCGCCCTCTTCGCGTACGGGGGCTGGCAGTGCGCGACGTACCTCGGCGGGGAGGTGCGGAACCCGGAGCGCACCCTCCCCCGGGCCATCCTCCTCGGCGTCGGGATCAGCGCGACCGTCTACCTCCTCGCGAACGCGGCCTACCTGCGCGTCCTCTCCCCGGACCAGATCCAGGCGTCGCGGACGCCCGCGGCCGACGCGGCGCGGATCGTGCTCGGGACCGCCGTCGAGCGGACCGTCGCCGCCGCGATCGCGGTCTCCGCGATCGGGATCGTCAACTCGATGCTCCTCACGAACTCCCGGATCACCTACGCGATGGCCGTCACGGGGGGCTTCCCGGGCGTCTTCGCGCGGCTCGGTCGCCGGACGGGGACGCCGATCGCGTCGATCCTCGTCGAGGCCGCCCTCGCCGTCCTCTACCTCCTCGTCGTCGGGGAGAAGGGGATCGATCGGCTCCTGAACGGCGTCGTCTTCCCCGACTGGCTCTCCTTCGCCGGCGTCGGCGCGGCGGCCGTCCTGCTGCGCCTGCGGCGTCCCGACCTGCAGTACGCCTACCGCCTTCCCCTCCTCGTCCCGATCCTCTTCACCCTCGCGTCCGTCGGCGCGGCGACCTTCGCCTTCCTCAACTACCCCCGCGACACGGCCCTCGTCCTCGGGATCCTTGCCGTTGGTGGCGTCGTGTTCGAGATCGCGCGGCGGCGGCAGGGTTGGTCCGTGGAGGCGGAGAGTACGTAGCACCCACCGCCCCAGGCCAGCTTTGAGGTCACAGATTGTGACCTCAAAGAGGTCGGCTAGGATGGCCCTTCGCGTGCGCCCTGCCCCGCTCCTCCTGGTCTTCGGCATCCTCGCCCCTTTGGCGAGGTCGCAGCCCGGCCCGGCGGGACCGGACGATCCCACCCGCGTCCTCGTCGTCTACCGGACGAACGCTCCCGACTCGGACGGCAACGGCGTCTCCGACTCCCTCGACGTCGCGAACCTCTACGCGCTTCGCCGCGGAGTCCCCGCGGGAAACCTCCTCGGCGTCACGTGCTCCCCGGCCGGGGACACCTACGCCGAGGCCGCCGGGTGGACCGCCTTCTGGAACGAGATGGTCGTCCCGATCCGGAACTTCCTCCTCGCGGCCGGGACGACTTCGATCGACACGATCCTCCTCTGCCACCGGATCCCGTACCGGCTGACCGTGGCGTTCGCGCAGGCCGGCAACCCCGTCCGGAGCGTCGACCAGGCGATCGCCACGATCTGGACGCCGGGGACATTCCCGACGGTGACCGGCTTCACGGACTTCTGGTGGTGGAACCCCTACAACGAGCCCTCGCCGACCATCGGGACGGACCTCGGGCGCTTCAGCCACGCGATCGCCTTCTCGGGGACGCCCCTCTATCTCGTCGCGCGGATCGACGGCGCGAGCCTCCAGGGCTCCCTCGACCTGATCGACCGCGCCGCGTACGCCGACCTCTACGTCGCGCACCTGCCGGGCTCCTACGACGGGACCGTCTACGTCGACACGCGCTTCGCGCTCTACACGGACGGCTTCCTCACCGCGGGCTATCCCTTCGGCTACGACACGTACGGCGCCGGGGACGAGTCGATGGCCTTCGGCAAGATCGTGGCGCAGAACCACGGCTACACACCGTTCTGGGAGCCGTACGAGACCGAGATCGGGGAGGCGGGCGCCCTGTTCTCCGACGGTTCGTCGGCGGCCTTCGCCTCCGACGCCCTCCTCTACGGAGGCTGGTACAACTTCAACATCTATCACGACGGGTGGGCGTGGATCCCCGGCTCGGCCGCGGTCGACGTCGACTCGAACTCCGGGGCGAACCTCTGGAGCACGAGCCCGCCCAACTTCCTCCCGAACGCGTTCCTTCGCGGGCTCACCGTCGGGGCCGGGTGCATCGCGGAGCCCTACCTGAGCGGGCACCCGCGGCCCGAGGTCTTCCTCCACTACCTCCTCGAGGGGTTCACCTTCGCCGAGGCGGCGATGCTCTCCGATCCGACGGCGCGCTGGACGTCGATCTACGTCGGGGACCCGATGTACAACCCCTTCCGCCCGTGGAAGGTCCCGACGGTCGACGGGACCGACCCGGCGATCGCGGGGATCGAGTGCGCGTTCGGGGCCGCGGGAACTGACCGGACCGTGCGCGTCTCCCTGGCGGACACGGGAGTGCCCGAGGTCGCCGTCC
>CBRGOK010000604.1:0-2791 GCA_967798035.1 uncultured bacterium | reverse complement strand
TCGATCGCGGAGCTGCGCTTGTACCCCTCGGGATTGCGCTGCGGCACGTCCATGTAGCGCTCCGTGTAGATCGAGTCGTACAGGCGCCAGTCCGTGACGGGCGCCCCCGCGATCCCGACCTTGAACTTCTTCGAGTGGGTGAGCGCGAAGGAGGTCATGTACCCGCCGAAGGACCATCCCCAGATCCCGATCCGCTCCGGGTCGGCGATCCCCTGGCCGACGAGCCAGTCGATCCCGTCCTCGAGGTCGCGCAGCTCCTGCTCCCCGACGTTCCTGTGGATCCCCTTCGCGGAGGCGAGCCCCTTCCCGCTCGCGGACCGGTTGTCGCAGATCCAGATGGCGAACCCCTCTTGCGCGAGCATCTGGTGGAAGAGCCCGTTCACGCCCCCCCCGAAGGCGTCGCGCACGATCGGGGCGAGGGGACCCGCGTAGGTGTTGCAGACGACCGGGTAGCGCCGGCCCGGCTCGAAGCCCGCGGGGCGCAGGAGCGCCGCCTCCATCTCGAAGCCGTCCCGGGTCTTCACCTTCACGAACTCGGGCGCCCGCCACCCCGCCTCCTTCGCCGGCTCCCCCTCGACGCGCGCGAGCGTGCGGACGATGCGCCCGTCCGTCCGGCACAGGTCGGCGCGCCCCGGCTCGCTGCGGGAGGTGAAGAAGTCGACGAAGTAGTTGCACTTGGGCGACAGGAAGATCGAGTGGGTCCCCGGCTGCGCGGTGATCGCCGTCAGGCCGCTCCCGTCGAGCCCGACGCGGAAGAGTTGCGTTCCCTTCACGTCCTCCCGGTCGGCCTCGAAGTAGACGATCCCCTTCTCCTCGTCGACTCCCTGGAACTCCTCGACGTCCCATTCCCCCTCCGTCAGGCGCCGCTCGAGCGTCCCGTCCCGGGCGTAGAGGTAGAGGTGGGAGTAGCCGTCACGCTCCGAGACCCAGAGGAAGCGCTTCCCCTCCTCGATCCAGTGGGGGGAGTCCGTGGGGCTGGTCCAGGCGCCGGTCGAATCCCGGAAGAGCCGGCGGACCTTGCCCGTCGTCGGATCCCCCGCGAGGAGGTCGAGCCAGGTCTGGATCCGGTCCTGGACCTGGAAGATCACCTCCTTCGAGTCGGGGCTCCAGCCGACGCGGACGATCAGGAACTCCTCCCGCTCGTAGGCGCCGAGGTCGAGGAAGCGGGGCGCGCCTCCGGCGACGTCGACGACGGCGAGCCGCGCGGTCGGATTGGGGTCCCCCGCCTTCGGGTACCGCATCTCCTCGAGCGGCGGGTGGGTCTCGCGGTGGTCGACGATCGTGTAGGAGGGGACGTTCGTCTCGTCGAGGACGAGGAACGCGATGCGGCTCGAGTCGGGCGACCACCAGTAGGCCCGCCAGCTCCCCCGGCCGTAGACCTCCTCCTGGTAGAGCCAGTCGAGGCGCCCGACGAGGACTATCTCGCTCCCCTCCGTCGTCAGCGCGCGGGTCGGACCCCCGTCGACGGGGACGACGTGGAGGTCGTGGTCGCGCACGAACGCGACGAGCCGCCCGTCGGGGGAGAAGGTCTCCTCCCCCTCGGCGACGGGATCCTCCGTCAGCCGGACGGCGGGACCGCGACCGTCGACGTGCCAGGCGAAGAGGTCGTTCGCCTCGTTGAGGAGGAGGGACTGCTTCGAGGCGGAGAGGTTGTAGCTCGTCCGCCGGCTCCATCCCTTCGCCTTCTCGCGGGGGATCCCGGGGAGCGCCGCGAAGGCCTCCTCCATCCGGGCGGCATCGAAGTACGGCTTCGAGTGGCCGCTCGCCGCGTCGACGATGACGAGGTCGCGGCGGTCCGACTCCCCCTTCTTCTCGAGCGCGAGGTACTCCTCCCCGTCCGCCAGCCAGCCGACATGCGTTCCCGGCGGGAGGCGGAACTTGCTCGCGAGGTCGAAGACCTTGTCGAGCGTCAGTCGCGGTCCGGGCGCGCTCTCCTGGGCGGGGAGGGAGGAGCAGGCGGCGAGGAGGACGGAGGGGACGAGAAGGGCATGGCGCACAGTCCGGCGGCTCCGGGGCGGGGTCGCGCCGGTCAGTCTACGGACTCCCCCCCGGAGGGGGTACCGGACGGCGGCGGTCCCCCGCTCAGAAGCTCCATCCGAACCCGAGGATGTAGCGCACGTCGGTCCGCTCCTTGTCGACGGCGGGGGTCGAGTCCCAGTTCAGCGCGATCCGGCCCTCCGAGTACATCGACTTCGTCAGGCTGGCCCGCAGCGCCCACTCCGTCTGGACGAGGAAGTCGTGGGGGTCGTCGAAGCCGTGCACGGCCTCCATCGGGTGGAGGAACTTCACGCTCGGATTGAGTTCCTTCTCGAAGCGGTAGGCGAGCCGCGCCGCGATCTGGTTCGTGTCCGCCGACGACTCGGGCGGGTCGGGCTCCTCGTAGTCCTCGTGGGCCCATCCCACCCCGAGCTCGGTCGAGAGTTTCGTCGCGGCGGTCTCCACCCACTGGTAGCCGTAGCCGCCCGACGCGACGAGGCGGAGGTTGAGGTCCGCCGTGGCGTCGCTGTCGGCCTTCGCGGAGGCGAGGAGGTAGGAGCGGTCCGTGAGGAAGTAGTCGTACTTCAGGAACCCCGTGAGCAGGCGCTGGGAGCTCGACCGGTCGCCATTCGAGTCCTCCTCCCGGGCCGCCGCGTACTCGCCCCGGAGGGAGATCCGGTCGACCTCCGACCGCCGGACGGCGTCGACCACGACGCTGGCGCTGTCCTTGCGCGTGTTCCCCCGCACGAGGTTCGCGCCCGCCGTCGCCGAGCCGGTCCACTTCACCTCGAGCTTCGGGGGGTTGAGCGCGTCG
>CBRGOK010000603.1:0-2791 GCA_967798035.1 uncultured bacterium | reverse complement strand
TCCGTTCCCGGTGGGCGCGAACGCGTGGGCGTACACCGCGCCCGCGTCCTCGAACCCGATCCGGAGCACGCCAACTCCGACGACCGCGTCACGCGGACGGCCTTCGCGGAGCGCCCGCTCCGCCGCCTGCCCCTCGAACCCCGGCGGGACTTCGAGCGAGACGAGCCAGATCGCGGTCGGCGCCTTCGCGCGCTTTCCCGCCTCGTGGACGAGGCGGCGGAAGGCGGCGGGGGAGGGGGAGATCGGGGACTTCACCTCGACGTCGAGCCAGCCCGAGCCCTCGCGCACCTCGAAGTCGGCCCGGGTGCCGGGACGGACGGCGAGACCCAGGCGGTTCTCGAAAAAATGCAGGGCGGCGAACTCGAGGACCTTCGGGAGGAAGACGAAGACTTGGCCCTTCTTGAGTCTTCGCATCGCGTCGCGCGTGAGGAGGTCGTGGCGGCGGGCAGCGGCGAGCCAGAGGTCGAGCTCGCCGAGCCGGACGCGGCCGACGGGATCGTCCGCGAGGAGCCACGCCGCGACACCGGTCCTCCGGTAGGGATTGCCGTGCTGCCGGCGGAGCCTTTCGAGGTAGGCGAGGCCGAAGACGGCGAGGACGTTCTCGGGCCAGCCGGTCGCGACCGGCATGGCGCGTCAGGGCCCGGGCTTCGTCGAGTAGGGCGCGTCCGCCGCCGCGAAGGCGCGGGAGAGGACCTCCCCGGGCGCGCCGCAGTGGACGATCCGGCCCCCCTCGAGGAATCCCGCCCGATCGGCGACCTCGCGGGCGAATCGCATCTCGTGCGTGACGACGACCTGGGTGAGGCCGTCGCGCTTGAGGCTCGCCATGAGCGCGGCGACCTCGCCGATCAGGGAGGGGTCGAGGGCCGAGGTCGGCTCGTCGTAGAGGAGGACCTCCGGGCGCATCGCGAGCGCCCGCGCGATCGCGACGCGCTGCCTCTGGCCGCCCGAGAGGGCCGAGGGGTAGCGCCCCGCGAGCCCGTCGAGGCCGACGCGGTCGAGGAGGGTCCGCGCCCGCGCTTCGGCCGCCCTCGGCTCTTCCTCGAGGACCACGCGCGGCGCGAGGGTCACGTTCTCGAGGGCGGTGCGGTGCGGGAAGAGGAAGAGATCCTGGAAGACCATCCCGACGCGGCGGCGAAGCCGGGCCAGGGCCTGCCCGTTCCCCGAGCCCGCGGCGATCTCGTCGCCGGCGACGGCGATCCGCCCGGCGTCGATCGCCTCGAGACCCCCGAGGCAGCGCAGGAGCGTCGTCTTCCCGGCGCCCGAGCCCCCGACGAGGCAAAAGAGCTCGCCGCGGGCGATCTCGAGGTCGAGCCCGTCGAGGACGGCCCGGTCGCCGAGCCGCTTCGTGAGACCGCGCGCGCGGATCACGCCGTCCTCTTCACCACGGCCTCCTCGACGCGCAGGCGCCGCTCGAGCCTCCGGGAGGCGAAGGCGACGATCGCCCCCAGGACGAGATAGAGCGCCGCGGCGACGAGGCCGATCCCGAGGTAGTTCCCCGCGATCGGGGCGAGGTCCTGGTAGGCCTTCGTCAGCTCGACCAGGGCGATCACCGAGACGAGGGAGGAGTCCTTGAACATCGCGATGAAGTCGTTCGTCACGGACGGGATCACGATCCGGACGGCCTGGGGAACGACGACGTGCCGCAGCGTCTGGCCCCGCGTGAAGCCGAGCATCGCCGCGGCCTCCCACTGCCCCTTCGGGATCGCCTGGAGGCCGGCGCGGTAGTTCTCGGCCTCGGCGGCGGCGTAGTTCAGGCCGAGGCCGAGGAAGCCCGCGACGAAGGCGGGGAGGAGGATCCCCGTCTGCGCGAGGCCGTAATAGAGGAGGAGGAGCTGGATCAGGAGGGGCGTGCCCCGGATCGCCTCGATGTACCCGACGGCGAGGGTCGGGAGAGGGGCCGGGCCGTAGAGGCGTGCGAGGGCGAGGACGAGTCCGAGGACGACTGCGAGGACCATCCCGAGGCAGGTGAGCTGGACGGTCACCCAGGCGCCCCGGCCGAGGACCTTCGCGTAGGCGAGCCAGTTCCGCTCAGGCGCTGCGACGGTGACGTCGTGCCACATCGCCCGGCGGAAGTCCTCGTAGGCGACCGGCTCGGCCTTGCGCGGGGAGAAGTCGCCGAGGAGGGCCGCGGTCTTCCCGTTCCAGAGGTTCCAGCGCTCGAGGATCGTGCGGAGCGTCCCCTCCCGGACGAGCCGGTCGAGGGCCGCGTCGACCGCGGAGAGGAGGGCGGGATTCCCCTTCCGGACGGCGATCCCGTAGCGGACCTCGCCGATCGGCTCGCCGACCACCTTCAGGCCCTGGCGGGGGCGGCCGTAGTAGAGCTCGATCATCTCGTCGAGGAGGACGGCGTCCGTCCGCTCGATCTCGAGGTCGTCGTAGGGGTGGACTTGGTCGTCGTAGGGGCGGATCTCGACCCCCTCGAGCGACTGGAGCATCCGGTGGGCCGAGGAGTCCCGCAGCGTCCCGACCGACTTGCCGCGCAAGTCCTGGAGGGAGGCGATCCGCCCGTCCCCCTTCCGGACCGTGAGGGTCTCGCCGCCGGCGTAGTAGGGGCGGGAGAAGTCGGCCCGCTCGAGGCGGTAGCCGACGATCTCGATGCCGCTGATCGCGACCTCGTAGTCGCCGCGCTCGAGGCCGGGGATGAGCTCGGCCCAGGCGTTCTGGACGCGCTGCGCGCGGACCCCCATCGCCTGCGCCAGGGCGTCGGCGATCTCGACCTCGAATCCGACGATCTGCGTCGGGTCGCTCGGGTGGTTGAACTGGTAGGGCGCGCCCCCCTCGGCGTCGGATC
>CBRGOK010000602.1:0-2795 GCA_967798035.1 uncultured bacterium | reverse complement strand
GCTGTGTCTCCTCGCCGCCGGGTGGGTCCTCCTCGCGATCGCTCTCGGCCGGAGGCAGGACGCGCTCGCGCGCAGGGGCGGGGACGCCTAGGCGCCGCCGCCCGCGGGCGGGGGAGTCAGGCGGAGGCGGGGGCGAACTCGGGCTCGAAGGCGGGGAGGAGACCCGCCTCGGCGGCCCTCCGGTAGAGCGCGGCGATCGCGGCCCGCCCCGTGTCCCCGTAGTCGAGCGTGAAATCGTTCACGTAGAGGCCGACGAACCGGTCGGCGAGGTCGGGGGAGAGTCCGCGCGCGAAACGAAGGGCGTACTCGAGGGCCTGGGGCCGGTGGGAGAGGCCGTAGGCGATACTGCGGCGGAGGGCGTCGGAGATGCGCGGGACCCACTCGCCGAGGTCCCGCCGGACGGCGTTCCCCCCGAGGGGAAGGGGGAGGCCCGTCTCCTTCTTCCAGCGCTCCCCCAGGTCGAGGACCTTCCGGAGGCCCTGCCCGGCGAAGTTGAGCTGGCCCTCGTGGATGAGGACCCCCGCGTCCGCCTCCCCCGAGCGGACGGCCTCCGGGATCCGGTCGAAGGGGACGACGAGGGTCCGGCAGGGACCCGCCAGGAGCCGGAGGGCGAGGGCGGCGGTCGTCCTCTCCCCGGGGATCGCCACGCGGACGTCCCCCAGGGCGGAGGCCGGGAGGTCCTTCGCGGCGACCACGACCGGCCCGTAGCCGTCCCCCATCGCGCCTCCGTGGGGGAGGAGGAGGTAGCGGTCCCGGACGAAGGCGTACGCGTGGAAGGAGATCGCCGTCTCGTCCAGCTCGCCCTGGGCGGCACGGCGGTTGAGCGTCTCGATGTCCGCGATGACCTCCTCGAAGAGCATTCCCGGCGCCTGCACCTGGCCCGAAGAGAGGCCGAAGTGCATGAAGGCGTCGTCCGGGTCAGGGCTGTGTCCGACCGTGAACTTTCTCGCGGAGGAGTGGGGAGGGTTGCCCAATGCGGACGGCTCCAGGATCCAAGCCCCGGGGAATTTCGTACTTAGGGCGGGAGTCTACGGGGAGGGGTGAATCCGAGGCAAACGACGTCTAAGAGGTGGCTGAAACACCAACTCTTCCGTGCACGTCAGAATTGAGTATTAATGCTCGCGTCCGAAAGGACGGTCCCCGACATGAGACTCGCAACCCCGATGACCCTCGACGGCCGGAGCCCCGTGCCGGCCCGCGAGCTCGACTCGATCCTCGACGTCGATCGCGCGAGGTTCCCGGGGGTGGCGGACCGGCTGATCCGCCGCCTCGACCGAACCGGCGTGAAGATCGCCTTCGAGCGAACCCCACTCCTCGACGCCCCCAACGGCGCCTCCGATTCCTCCTCGCGCGATTCGGCCCTCACGACGTTCCGGGCCGAGGTCGCGGAGATCCGCCCGATGGACCGGGCGGAGGAGCTCCGCCTCGCGCGTCGATTCGACTTGGTGCGGCGCCGGTACCGGCGAGCGCTGGACCGGGCTGGCCTCCTCCCCTTCGAGACGCCCCGCTCGGAGGCCCGCGCCTTCTTCGACGGGGCCTGCGACCACGACGGGGACCGGGAGCACCCGGGCTGCCTCTTCACATCCGTGCCCCCGGCCGTGGCGGAGACCCTCCACGCCCGGCGGTCCGAGTACGACGCGGCGCGCAACGAGATGGTCTCGCGCGCCCTCTACCTCGTCCTGAGGCTCGCGCCCCGGTTCCGCGGGCTCGGGGTCCCCTTCCTCGACCTCGTCCAGGAGGGGAACGCGAGCCTGTTCCGCGCCGTCGAGGGGTACGAGTGGTGGCGCGACGTCCGGTTCAGCACCTACGCGACGTTCTGGGTGAACCAGGCCTTTCTCAGCCTCCTCTACCGCACGGGCCGGACGGTGCGAGTGCCGGCGTACATCCAGAAGGCGATGAAGCGGATCAACGCGGCCCGGGCCGGGGAGCCGAACGCGGCGCCCGAGGAGATCGCGGACGCCTCCGGCTTCGGCGTCGACTTCGTGAAGCACGTCCTCGCCGGCAACAAGTACTCCCTCTCCCTCGACCGCGAGGTCGGGAGGGAGGAGGGGGAAAACCACCGGTTCCTCGACCTCCTCGAGGACCCCCGGCCGGGGGTCGACTTCGAGGGGATCGAGGAGCTGCGGCTCGGGGATCGGCTGCGCGAGACGATGCGGGTCCTCTCCGCCCGCGAGCGCCTCGTCGTCGAGCTGCGCTACGGGCTCAACGGCTCCCCGCCCCACACGCTCG
The DNA here is from genome assembly GCA_967798035.1 of uncultured bacterium. GTDB lineage: Bacteria > Planctomycetota > UBA1135 > UBA1135 > JAKEFM01 > JAKEFM01. The sequence goes on along the minus strand of CBRGOK010000602.1, from coordinate 566 downwards.
GGGAGGTCGGCAAGATTCTCGGCGTCTCTCTCGAGCGCGTCCGGCAGATCCAGGAGGTCGCCCTCCAGCGGATGCGCGGCGAGAGGGGCCGCCGCCTCCTCGCGCCTCTCCTGAACTGATCCCCCCGGCCGCGGCGCCGGAGGGGCGTGGCCGGGGACGAAGCGACGGCCTAGACTGATCGCGCCGGCACGGCCGACTCCGATGCTCACGCGGCTCCTCCTCGCTCTCCCTCCGGTGCAGGGCGCCGCGGGCGGGGATGACCCGGGAGATCCCCGGCTCGTCCGGGCGCTCCACCTCGACCTCCTCGGGCGCGCGCCCACGCGCGCCGAGCGAGAGGAGTCCGCCGGCCTCGAGCCGCGGGGCCTCGTCGACCGGATCGTGGGGACCCGGGAGTTCTGGCAGGCCTGGTTCGAGGAGGAGCTCTACTACTTCCTGTTGATCGACACCTTCCGGCCGACCGCGCCGGCGGTGGTCGAGATCCCGGACCGGCTCGCGGAGGGGGCGCTCACGGCTCCCGAGGCGATCCACCGGATCCTCCTCTCCCCGAACTTCAGCGGGAGGAACCC
>CBRGOK010000601.1:0-2798 GCA_967798035.1 uncultured bacterium | reverse complement strand
CCCTGGATGAAGACCGCCGGAGTATTGATGTAGACCGCGGTCGGGCCGAACGGGATGGCGGGGCACTGAGAGCCGCCGAGCCCGATGAAGATGATCGCGAAGGAGCCCGGAGTCGCGCTCATGTTGAGGGAGAAGTTGACGAGGTTCGGCGAGATCGACTGGCCCGAAGAGGTGAGGATGGGGTAGGCCGGGGGAGAGGCGGCCCCGAACGCGATCCCGTGGGCCGAGAAGGAGAGGCCCGAGATCGGCGGCGAGGTCGCCGGGAAGCAGGCCGAGGTCGCATAGAACGTCGAGGCGGGCGGGCCGGCGATCGGGGTGATCCGCTCGATCATCGCGCCGTTCGTGACATACATCGCCGCCGGGCCGCCGAAGTAGGAGTGGTCCATCGCGAGGCCGTAGAGGCCGCCCGTCGCGCAGGTGAGCGGCGGCGCCGTGATCCCGTACCCACCCAGGAGGCCGCCCGGGAGGACGTTGACGATCAATCCCGCCGTCGTGCAGGCGTAGAGCGAATTCGAGACGGGATCCCAGTCGATGTCGGTGTAGGAGGACCCGACCGCGGGGAGGGCGAAGGGGGGGACGGCGACGACGACCAGCCCGGGGCAGTTCGCGGGGCCGGGGGGCGTGATCCCGACCGCCGTCGTCGCGTTGCAGACCCAGAGGACCCCGGCGACGGCGTTGTAGCCGAGCCCCGTGATCGTGCCGAAGGGAGGCATCACGCTCGCGAGGGTGAAGGACCGCAGCGGCGAGCCGCCCGTGCTGTAGAGCGTGATGTTCGTCCCGTCGGTGACGTAGATGAGGTCCAGGTCGCGCGCGACCGCGATATCCCCGCCGAGGGCGGGGGGAGCCGGGAATGCGGCGGCCGTCGAGCAGGGGAAGGGCGCGTTCGTCAGGAACCCGCCGAGGTAGGGCCCGTTGGGCCAGAGGCAGATCCCGGTGGGGGGGCCGGTTTGCTCGACGATCGAGGCGAAGGCGCCGGCCGAGCCGTTGATCGAGTAGAGCGTCTGGGCGGGAGCGGCGGCGCCGAGCGTCAGGGCGGCCGCGAGAAGCGTCGAGGTCGTTCGCACGAGAGGTCTCCTTCGTTCGAGGTCGTGCGGGGCCCCGCGAGAGGAGCGCGTCCCTCCTCCAGACCGGAGCCCGCCGGGAGCGGTGCCCGGGTCCGGGACGGAGCAACGGAGGGGCGTGGAATCGACCTCGATCCCATCGAACGTCCGGCGTCGCGGAAGGCTCGGTGGCCCCCGGGGCCGGACGCGCTCAACACTCTCTCGCGGGCTTCCCGCGAGTTTCCTGAAACCGGGGGCGTTCTTACCGGCGTCGGGCCGGGGGCGCAAGGCCCGCCTCCCCCTCGCGCACCCCGGCCACCCGGAATGGATAGGATCCAGGCACAAGGCAAGGAATTGACATGAAACACAGCCCCTCCATTCGACCCTTTCTCGGTGTCGCCTGCGTCGCGCTCGCCGCGGCCGGCTGCGCCTCCACGACGGAACTCCCTCCGAAGGCCGTCGCCGGGCTCCTCCTCGTCCGGGACTCCCTCATCGACAACAAGGCCCAGGTCCAGAAGACGGTCGCCGCCGGCCGGGACATGATCGACCGTCCTCGGCAGGACTTCCCGGACCAGATCCGCACCTTCAAGGCGGCTGTCCTCAGGCTGAACGGGGACGCGATGCAGACCCGGCAGCTCGGCGCGGGGATGAAGGCGCGCGCGGACGACTACTTCGCCCACTGGGACGAGCAGCTGAAGACCGTGTCCGGCGAGTTGGGGGCGGCCGGGCAGGAGCGCCGCCAGGAGAGCATGGCGTCCATCTCGAAGCTCCAGGAGCGCGTGAAGGAGCTCCGCCAGATCTTCGCCCCGTTCATGAGCGACCTCGAGGCGACCGAGCGCCTGCTCGATGCCGACCCCACGGCGTCGGGCGTGAAGTCGGCCGCGCCGACCCTCCGCAAGGTGCTCGACCAGGAGCCCGAGATCCTGAAGCGGGCCGACCTGGTGATCGCGCAGATCGACGCGGTGCGGGGCGGCCGGTAGCCGCCGGCCGGTCCCCCTTCGACGAGAGCGACCTCCCCGGGTCCCGGGACTCGCACGCCTTCTCCCGGGCGTTCGAGGACCGGGAGGGGAGGTTGCCCCGCGAGGGGCGCGCGCGGATCGGTGTCGGATAGGGATCGGCACGGTCCGAAGGTGTGACCATGCAGAAGCGCACGCTCGGAAAGTCCGGACTGGAGGTCTCGGCCCTCGGCCTCGGGTGCATGGGGATGAGCACCTCCTACGGCCCGCCCCAGGACAAGCGGGAGATGGCGTCCCTCCTCCAAGCCGCCGTCGACCGCGGCGTGACGTTCTTCGACACGGCCGAGGTCTACGGCCCGCTCACGAACGAGACGCTCGTGGGGGAGGCCCTCGCCCCGTTCCGCGGGCGGGTGGCGATCGCCACCAAGTTCGGGTTCAGGCTGGACCCCGAGGGCGGGCCGAAGTGGGTGGGCCTGGACAGTCGGCCGGAGCACATCCGGGAGGTCGCCGAGGGCTCCCTCCGGCGACTGCGGGTCGACGCGATCGACCTCTTCTACCAGCACCGCGTCGACCCGGAGGTGCCCATCGAGGACGTGGCGGGCGCGGTGAAGGACCTGATCCGGGAAGGGAAGGTCCGGCACTTCGGCCTCTCCGAGGCGGCGGCGCGGACGATCCGGCGCGCCCATGCGGTCCAGCCGGTGACGGCCGTCCAGAGCGAGTACTCGCTGTGGACCCGGGGCCCTGAAGCCGAGGTGCTGCCGACCCTCGAGGACCTCGGGATCGGCTTCGTCCCCTACAGTCC
>CBRGOK010000600.1:0-2800 GCA_967798035.1 uncultured bacterium | reverse complement strand
CGAGGCCGAGGGCGAGCGCCGCGAGGAGACGCGTCGCCGGGGCGCCCTCCCCCGCCGCCGACGGGGCCGTCATCGTCCCGAGCCTCCCGGCCCTCCGCGCAGGTCCCACAACCAGATCGTGTGGCCGACTTTCACGTCGGGCTCCCGTTCCTTGAGCCACGCGAAGCGGCGCGGATCCGAGCGCACGTTCGCGAGGGACATCACGCTCACGGCGAAGGCTCCTTCCGCGGGCCCGAGCTCCTCCTCGCGCGTCATCGGTTGCCAGGAGATGCCGTAGGCCTCCGGCGGGGCCGACCCGAAGTAGTGGAGCTTCACCCGCTCGATCCCCCGCGCGGCGAGCGTCTCCCGGAGCTCGATCAGCCCCTGCCCCCATTCGAGATTCGAGTCGAGGAGGATGCGCCGGCCTCCCTCCCCCCCCCCCGGCCGCCTCGTTGAAGTAGGAGAGAAAGCGCGGGAACGAGGCGAGGGTGCTCGTGCCGAGGGCGAGGACGCAGGCTCCGAGCGCGAGGCGGGGCGCCCGCCGGGACGACTCGAGCACCGCCGGGGCGACGCGGGAGGCGAGGACCCACAGGAACGGGTAGACGGGGAGAACATGGCGCAGGCCGATGTTGATCCGGCTGAAGACTGCCGCGCCGAGGAGGGCGGTCGCGGCGAGGAGGAGATCCCCGTCGCGGCGGAGCGAGAGCCTGAATCGTCCCCGCAGGGCGAAGGAGGCCGCGAGGAGCGCGAGGGTCCCGAGCGGGGTCTTCACGGCGAGGGCGACCGGGTAGTAGGCGAGGAACCCCCCGGCGGCCGAGTCGTGCCCGAGGAAGAACGCCGGCCATCCCCCCTGGCGGGAGAATCCGACGTTGTACCGCACGCCCCAGAGGTAGCTCGGCATGGGCAACGGGGATTCGTTCAGGGCCCGCGCGAGCGAGCGCAGGCCCGCGACCCGCGGCACGGCGTCGATATTATCCGGTTCGAACCGGGGAGGCCCCGTCTCGAATCCGTAGGAAGCCCAGAGAACGAGGAAGGCCGCCGCGTAGCCCACCCCGAGGGAGAGGAAGGGACGCATCCTCGACCCGCGGGGGGAGACGAGCGAGCGGACGAGGGCGAGGACCGGGAGGAGGGGGAGGAGGAGGAGGGCCGTGTGCTTGGAGGCGAGGGCGAGTCCCAGGACGGCCCCAGCCGCCGCATCGGCGCGGAGCGTCCGGCGGTCCAGGGCCCGGGAAAAGAGGACGACGGAGAGGAAGGCGAAGAGCGCGACGATCACGTCGGTCGTCACGAGGCCCGAGTGGGCGAGGAGATTGGGGTCGAGCGCGGCGAGGAGGAGGGCGAGGAGCCCGGCGGCGCCGCCGTACCGCATCCGCGCGACGCGGCCGACCGCGAGGCACAGGGCGAGACCGATCGCGACGACCGGCAGGCGGCCGAGCAGGAGGATCTTCTCGGGAGAGCCGTTGTCCCGGAACACGAAGCCGTCGAAGCTCTCGCGCGCCCGGGCGGGGTCGCGGCGCCGGGCATCCACGGAAGGGGGCTCGGGCCGCACGTCGGGCGAGGTCGCCAGGAGCGGGAGCGCGGCGAGCATCTTCCCGAGGGGGGGATGCTCGGTGTTCCACGTGAAGTCCCCCTCCGTAAGGGCGCGGTACCCGGCGTGGAGGTGATTCGCCTCGTCGACCGTCGCCGACGCCCGCCGCAGGTTTCCCACGCAGAGGAGGACGAAGGCGAGCGCCGGCGCCGCCGCGAGCCATCCCCTCCTCATCCCTCCGTCGTCCGCTCGAAGACGCCGTACCGGCTCGTCACGACGCCGGCCCCGACGCGCCGGTAGAGCCGCCCGAACTCGGGAGCCTCGAAGAAGAGGTCCGCCAGCTCCGTCGCGACCGGCCGATCCCCGTCCATCTTGAGGAGGATGTACGCGGGCCGCCGCTCGAGGACGTGGCGCACGACCGCCTCCCCCTGCGCCCGCTCGTAGGGGATCGGGGAGAAGGGGCGCATCCCGAACGTCCGCGTGAGGTCGCGATCCGTGAGGCCCGCGAAGTCGATCGCCGGGAGCCCGGTGAGGTAGGGGATCGCCCCGACGTCCCACAGGGCGACGCTCGCCCCGGGCCGGGCGTGCTCGCGGAGCCACTCGATCACGCTGCGGTGGGCGTGACCCGTCTCGGGCGGCAGGGGGAGGCGCCGGGTGGGGAGTCCTAGGATCGCGAGGAGCGCCGCCGCGAACGCCGCCGTCAGGGAGGAGGAGAGGGGTTGGCCTGCCCCGCGGAACGCCTCCGCGACCGCCCGCAATCCCCGCTCGACGAGGGGGAACCAGAGCGGGAGGAGGGGCGCGAAGAAGCGATGCCCCTCCATCCAGTCCCCCCCGACCGACGCCGAGTAGGCGACCCCGACCGCCAGCGCCGCCGCCACGGCGAACGCCCCGGCGCGGTTCCCGTCCGGCCGCAGCAGACCGAGGAGGGGCGCGAGGCCGAGGAGGAGGAAGCCCCCGTACTGGAGGAGGAAGGAGTGGACGTAGCCCGCCCCGATCTTCCAGAGGCGGGGATCGGCGGGCGTCCCCTTGGCGTAGAAGACGTTGGGGAGCGGGTCGGGGAAGGTCGCGCGGATCCAGGCGAGGTAGGCGAGGACCGGGACCGCGAGGCCCGCGACGAAGAGGAGCCGGGAGCGCCTCGACGCGACGCCCCCGGCGAGGGTCCGCGCGAGGAAGGCCGCCGCCCCGAGTCCGAGCGCCTCGGGCCGGACGAGGGTCGCGAGCGCGAAAAGGAGCCCCGCCTTTAGCCCGTCCGCGGGCGCCTCCCACGGGCGGACGAGGGCGAGGAACGCCAGGGAG
>CBRGOK010000599.1:0-2801 GCA_967798035.1 uncultured bacterium | reverse complement strand
GGGCTGGAGGAGCTGCTCCGCGCGGGGGAGGAGGAGCTGCGCGACGGGGGGCGCGGCAAGGTCGAGCGTCCGGCCGAAGGAGCTGCTCACGGGCACGAGCATCCCGATCCGGCCCGAGCCGACCGTGAGGACAAGGGGATCCCCCTCGTTCGGCGTCAGGGTCACCCGTCCGAGCGGCGAGCCGAGCCCCGCCTGCGGCTCGAGCGCCGCCTCCGCCACCGATTCTCGGGGAGCGCGCTGGAGGAAGGCGGCGTAGGACGACGCGAGCGCCTCGTTCGCCGGCTGCTCCCCGGAGGGGCGCTTCACGAACCACTCCCAGGGGGACTTCCCCGCGCGCATCTCCTCCGGGCTCACCTCCCGGGGCCGCCCCTCCAGGTCGAAGGCCTCGGCGCCGGCCGGCTCGACCCGGAACGACTTCATCCCCTTCATCGCTCCCGGCCACGCGGTCGGGAAGAGGGTCCGCTCGACGAGAGGCGGGAGCGTCGCCGGCACCTCCGGGGCGAGCTCCTCTCGCAGGTTCACGTCGACGGACCAGATCTCCCTCTCGCCCGTCCGGCGGACGTACCCGCCGCCGATCGCGGGCGCGGCCGCCCCGACATCGAGGGAGAGGAGGAGGTCGGAGGCGGGCGCCTCGAGCCCCCGCGGACCGTGGAGAGAGACATGGACCATCGCGGGGACGTCGAGACCGTACGAGGGAGCCATCGCCGGATCGACGCTCTGGACGACCCCGCCTCCCTCGAGGAGCTTCTTTAGCACGCCGTCGACCAGCCCGGGGGCGAGGAGCGCGCCGCGGTAGGTCGGGCAGCGCCAGACTCCTCCCTCCCGCGCGTAGACCATCGGGGAGGCGAGGGATCCCCCTTCCAGGCGGAGGACCGCGACCCGCCCGGCCTCGCGCTCGCCGGGAGGGACGAGGCGGCGCACCTTCGAGCTGCGGCGGCGGGCCTCCCCGCCCGCCTTGGCGAGGAGGAGGTCGGCCCCGACGAGGCCGGCGAGGAGAACGACAAGGACCGGGATCGCCTTCGTCACGGCGCCGCCGCCGCGACCCACGTGGGTCGCTTCCGCGCCGCGGCGCGGAGGAGGCCGAAGAGGACGAGCGCCCCTGGAAAGCCGGCGAGCACGACCAGGCGCCATCGCAGGCGCGAGGCGGGCTCGACGAAGTCGAAGCCGCGCGCCTCCGGCCGCCGCGCCGCGATCGCCGCGAGGTCGGCCGGGAGGGCGAGGGAGGCGACGGCGTTCAGGAGGAGATGGTCGCCCCGGAACGCCGGGTCGAGGACGCGGTGGTTCTTGAACATCTCCGAGCAGCCGACGAGGACGAGGCGTCCCGGAGGACCCGGCGGCGTCGGCGAGAAGGCCGGCTTGCTGGCGGCCGGCTCCGAGGTCGCGCCGGGGAAGATCTTCCCCTGGATCCGGAGCGGCTCGAAGGGCTCCGGGAACTCCCCCTCGACGTCCACCGCGAGGGGGAGTCGTCCGAGCCAGGCCGCCCGCTCCCCTTCCACGCGCGGCGGGCCCGCGAGCGCCTCCTCCGGGATCAACCCCCCCTTCCACGCGAAGGTCCAGGTCCGCGCCGAGGTCGTGATCAGGGGCTTCGCCCGCAGGCCGAGGGCGCCCAGCTTCGCCTCGTCGAGTCTGAGGTAGGCGCCCCAGACGAACGCCTGGTCGCAGAGGTCGCGCGTGATCGGGGAGTCCTCCGAGAAGTTGGCGGCGGAGGAGCGGATCAGGAAGGGGAGGGCCGAGGTCTGCACCTCGAGGTCGGGGCGCGCGTAGGCGCGGTTCACCTGGGTCTCCCCCGCGATCCGCGTCTTCAGCTCGTCGAACAGGACCTCCCTCACCATCTCGATCCCGAGGTCGGGGAAGTAGAGGAGGTCGAGGTCGGGCCACTGCGGCTGCGGCCAGTAGACGACCTTGAACCCGGTGCCGCGGAACTGGCGCGCCTGGACGTTGAAGTGCTGCGCGGCGAGGAGGGCGCGCCCGCCGCGGTGGAGGTAGCGGGCGAGCCAGTCGTACGCCGCCGAGACGTCCCGGCGCGGCTGCAGCCACACGAAGGCGTCGGGGCTCGCGGGCGGACGCGGGTCGCGGGGGTTCACGTGGACGACCCGGAAGTCGCACGACTCGACGACGCCGCGCGCGACGGAGTAGACGTCCGTGCCGGAGGGAGGCGTGAAGCCCGCCTGCTGGAGGTCCCACGCCTCGGCCGGGGACAGCCGGGGGGCGTCGGAGGCGAACGCGACGAGGGGCGCCCGGCCCGTCTCGAGCCGCCAGAGCGCGAAGGCGATCCGGAACTCGAGGTTCTCGATCGCGACGGCGTCCGGGAACCGCAGCGTCTCGCTCCTCCCCCCCGAGGAGAGGCGGAGCGCGGCGTAGACGGTGCGGACGGTGCTCGCCTCCTCGTCCTCCGTCTTCACCTTGAAGGGCTCGATTCCCTCGGCGGCGAGCGCCCCCTTCCCCGCCGCGCCGAGGTCGTCGGGGTCGACCCGCCGCACGGGCGCCTCGGCGATCCGCTTCTCCCACCGCCGCATCGGAGGCGGGAGTCGCTCGGGCGCCGAGAAGACGATCTCCGCCTCGAGGGGCTCGCGGGCCCGAGCCGCGATCGCGCGGATCTCCGGTGAGAGCTCGTTCCTTCCCGACTCCGAGAGGTCGGCGCTCGCGCCGAACGCCCCCGCGCCCCTCGCGAGGCGGCCGACGACGAGAATGCCGGCGAGGCCGGCGGCGAGGAGCGCCTTCCCCGCCGCGGGCGGCGCGCGCTCGATCCGGACGGACCACCCGCCCCGGCTCTGCGAATATAGGGAGCGGTGGGGCCGCTT